>RFHT01000218.1 GCA_003696835.1 Bacteroidota bacterium | reverse complement strand
TCCCGCTCGGGGCATTGCCCCCGGCCCTGTACCTCCTCAAAGTGCAGGCGGTGAATCAGCCTGTGTACTATCCTTCCAGCTTGCTCATGGTGAGGTAAAGAACTACCCCCTGCTCTGTGCTGCGGCAGGGGGTATTCAGGCTAATGGGTATGCTTGCAGGGCTTTCCCTCAGGAGGCGGGCAGTTTCCAGCCGTTGTGGTAATGGGCTTCTATCAGCTTATTGGCCTCTTTGTCGTCTTTGAATTTACCAGCTGAGGCATCCCAATACAGCTTGCGACCGGTTTTGAAAGCGACATTGCCCATGTGCGCATTGATGGCAGCTATGCTGCCGGTTTCTATGCCACATTTGAGACGGGAAGCATCATTGTGTTTGATGGCATCTACAAAATTTTGGGTGTGGAAGTTGAGGTAATTGCCCGATCTTTCCTGAAAGGGGACCGCTTCTATGCGGTTTTTTCTTCCCTCCTGGGTGCGAGTGGTTTCTGGTATGACTTCCCAGCCCTGGCGGTTGAGCACCAAAGTCCCGTTATTGCCGATAAAAGCAATGCCTTCGGTTTTGCCATAGTTGCCTCCATCAATGCCGGTGGCATGTTCCCACAGCATGTTGAAGCCCTCGTATTCAAACACGGCCTGCAGGGTGTCTGGAGTTTCTGAGGCATCATCGGGATAAGCCAGCTTACCCCCGGAGGCCATCACCGTCTTGGGGGCGAGGGCATCCATGGCAAACAGGGCAATATCAATTTCGTGCACGCCCCAGTCGGTCATCAGCCCTCCTGCATAATCCCAAAACCAGCGGAAGTTGAAATGGAAACGGTTGGGGTTAAAGGGGCGCTTAGGGGCAGGTCCCAGCCACATCTCATAATCCACACCCGGAGGGGGATCAGAGTCGGGCTTTACCGGTACCGGCTTCATCCAGCCCTGGTAAGCCCATACTTTCACCAGGCGAATGTTTCCCAGTTTGCCTGATCGTACAAAGTCGATGGCAGTGGCATAATGAGTCCCGCTGCGCTGCCATTGCCCTACCTGCACCAGTTTGTCCGACCTTTTGGCAGCGGCCAGCATGAGCTTGCATTCCTGTATGGAGTTGGCCAGCGGCTTTTCTACATACACATGCTTACCAGCTTGCAGTGCATCTGCCAGAATTTTGCAGTGCCAGTGGTCAGGGGTGCCAATTATGACGGCATCTATCTCCTTGTTTTCCAGCAGCTTGCGGTAATCTTTGTACTGTTTCGGCCGGCTGGAGCGCATTTTTTCTACATCGGCGCTGCGTCTGTCCAGCACCCTCTGGTCCACATCGCACAAAGCCACGCAGTTCACCTCCTCCATATTCAGGTGAGAACGCATATTGGACCAGCCCATGCCATTGCAGCCAATTACGCCAAAGTTGAATTGGTCTGAGGGGGGGACGTAAGGCCCAGTCTTGCTATACATCAGGTGGGGAAAGGCCGTTATGGCTGTGGCGCCTGCTGCTGTGGCGGCTGATTGCTTGAGAAAAGTTCTTCTGGATTTTTTCATTTTGTCTGGAGTTATGGATACAGGTTTGGAGTTGTTGGGGCAATATTGATAATTTTCAAATAATCTGAGACTTTTACAAGCTGCTTTTCACCACAACTTTCCCTTGCGGCCCAGTTGGTAGATCAACCAGCCGGCAAGCAGGGTAGCAAGGCCTGACAGGCTTTCCCGGGGCTCCCGTACCAGCAAAAATACCAGCGTCCAGCCCACCAGCAGCAGGTAAATGAAGGGCGTAAAGGGATACCCCCAGGTTTTATAGGGCCTTGGCAATTGGGGCTGTCGTATGCGAAGCACATACACCCCTGCTACGGTGACAAAGGTCGTGGCAGCCAGCACAAAACCTGCATACAGCAGCACGGCTTTAAAGCTGCCTGTGAGAACAAACAGCAGGCTCAAAACCGACTGAAATAAAATAGCCGTGGCGGGGACCCCCCTGGCATTTTTTTTTGACAAAAAACGGAACATGCGCAAGTCCTCCCCCATCACCATCAATACACGGGGACCGGCAAAAATCATGGCACTGGCTGTGGAAATAAGCAGCATGGCCAGCAGCAGGCTCATCCATTTGCCGCCTTCAGGCCCCAGCATATACACAGCTGCGATGTACCCTACTTCCACCTTGCCCACCAGGGCATCTGTGGGGGCAGCACGCATAAAAGCATAATTCAGCAAGAGATACAATACCGCTACCACCGCCGTTCCGGCCAGCAGGGCCAGCGGCAGATTGCGCCGGGGATGCTTCAACTCATTGATGAGGTAGGTGGCTGCATTCCAGCCGGTAAAGGCATAAGATACATAGATGAGCGAAACGGCAAAAGCCGGACTAAACAGCATGCTCAGGTCTTCGGGCCGGGGTAGCAAGCTGAGAGGCTGAGGCTGATCAAATACAAAAGCCAGGCCAATAAAAGCCAAAATCAGCAACACTTTCATGGCTGTAAACAACCGCTGAAAGCGTCCGCCACTTTGCAGGCTCTGCGTGTGAACCGCTGCGATTAGGAGCAGCAGGCCTACGGCCAACCAGGTTTTATTCAGTTGGGGAAAAGCCCCTTCCAGGTATTCGCCAAAGGTCATGGCCACCAGGGCGGTAGGTGCCGCAAAGCCCACGGTTGCCGATACCCAGCCCGCTACAAACCCGATGGAGGGATGGTAGATGGAACTGAGAAAATGGTACTCTCCACCGGAGCGGGGCAAGGCCGCTCCCAGCTCCCCATAGGTGAGCGCCCCGCACAGGGCCGTAATCCCCCCTACCAGCCACAGCATCAAAATCACAAATACCGACTGTATGTCTGCCAGCTGAAAACCCAGGCTGGTGAATACCCCGGTGCCAATCATATTGGCCACCACCACGGCTACGGCTGTTTGTATGCCAATTTTGTTGCGCATCTGTACCTATTGAACTACCTCTTTGGGAACTTCGTTTACGTCCCAGTCAATCACTAGTCCGCGGGCAATGCCATCGGCGGCTTTTTTGCCGTAGAGCATTTCGGCCAGATACAGGGCCGGCTCAAAGGACTTAGCGCCTCCGGCCCCGGTGATGAATTTGCCGTGATGCACAAACCATACCCCCTCTTTTACATCCAGCTGGGGAAATTTTTGCCTGAATGCAGGAATGTCAGCGGGAAATGTGGTGCATAGGTGGCCGTCCAGCAAGCCCGCCTGTGCCAGTACAAAAGCCCCATCGCACAAAGACATCACGTAACTCGCTGAATCTCCCGTTTTCCTCACAAACTCAATCATTTCGGCATCCTCCAGGTCGGTGTCCAGGTGGTGCTCAGCCGAAGGAACTACCAGCACATCTATGGGGGGCAGTTCATCGGTAGTATAGCCGTAGTCAGGCAAAATACGAAGCCCTTCAAAGCTTCGAACGGGCGCTTTGGTTTTGGCCACGGTAAACACCTTCATACCGGGTTGGGTATGAAAAACGGTGTGCTGCAAAATATCCATAGGGGCTGTGAGTTCGGTATTATACACTCCATCCATGATGAGAAAGGCTACATTGAGTGCTTTAGCAGGCTTACTCACAGCTGGAAATTGAAAGGAAGTCGTCGTCTCAGCAGGGCTACGCTCTCCCATATTGATACAGCCTGAAGAAAAAGCGATAAACAGCAGCGCAAAAATAACAGCGTGATATTTTATCATATTAATATATTTAATAGAGAAATTGAATATGCGATGCTAACAATTTAGGCTCGTTTCCCCAAATGCCCCGAGCTATCGCTGTATTTTCTCCACAATCATCCCATATTGCCGTTTTTCATCTTCATTAAGCTGGTAAATCAGGCCTGCTTCCCATTTTTTTACATAATTTTCCCAGCTACACAGGCTTACCCCTTCCGCTTGTGAGCCGATGTTGCGGGTATAAATCCCAAGTCCATCGGGAGAAAAGCAGGCGCCGCACAAGGCTTTAAAAAAGCTGATGCTTTGATTGGCATTTGCCTCCTCATTGGGCTTTTCAAATACCTGCAACTGATTGCCTGCCAGGTCCCACAGAAAGGCCCGCTTGTCTTGCCCGGCGGTGAGAATATGCTGTCCATCCGGAGAAAAACTCACGGCAACATGCCCGGCATCATTCAGGGAAGTATGGCCATTGAGAAAAATCGTCTCATCAACCTCTGCGCTTCCTTCCTCATGCTTGAGCAGCCACAGCACCACTTGCTGGCGTTCATCTGCTGTTAACACCCTCATGCCATCCGGAGAAATGGCAACTGAACGGATGTTGTGCGCATGCTCATCCAGCAATGTCAGCTGTTCCAACCGCAGCTCCTCCCCATGCGTAGCTGCTTTCCACAGAGTGGCATCCCTTCCGCCGGCTGATACGATAGCCGCTCCATCCCGGGTACAGGCAATGGACCACAAGAGGTCCTCGTGGGAATGGGTGGACAAAAGGCGGGGCAATGCGACTTCTCCACTCTGGGTATTGGCTTCAATGGACCAAAGATGCATATCCGTATTGCTTCCGGTGAGCACCATGAGTTTTTCCCCTGCTTCAAAACAAGCCACCGTTCTCACGGCTTGTGGGTGTGGCATCTCGCCTTTGTGTATCCATTCATGTCCGCCATTAGCTTGTGTCTGGGCCCAGAGGTGAACCTTGGCGTCCATGCAGGCAGAAAGCAGCCAGTTTCCATCTGGTGAAAAACAACTGTCGAATACATGCCCTTCATGCGGCAGGTGCAGCAGCAGTTGCTTACCATCAGCCCCTTTTGTGTGCAGGTCAATGAGGGCAAGCTGGTGAATTGAAGATTCTTCCCCTCCCTGCTCCTCTTCAGTTATTCTGCTCGCCGTGCTTAGGTAGCGGCCCGAGGGGGAAATTTTGAGTGAAGATATTCCGGAAAACTGAATATCGGCCTCCAGGTACAGGGGGGTATCATATACATACACTTCGCCTTTTTCACCCGCAGCAATCAACCGCCCTTCCGGAGCAACAACGACATCCATGATGGACCGAAGATGTCCTTTGTAGGCCAGCTTCTGCACGTATTCCGGCCCGTTTTCGCGGTCCTGCTGCCAGAGCACAAATGCCTCATCCATACCGGCACTGATGAAATTGGCGCTGCCCTGGTAAAACCGCACCTTGTTAACGGCAGCAGTATGATGCTTGAACACATCGCGCTGCTGAAACTGACCGTCCAGGGTCCAGGCGATCACCTGGAAATGGCTATCGGAAGTGAGTACATGTGTCCCGTCTGGCGCAAAAGCCACAGAAGTTACCCGGGCTTTGGGATCTACCAGGGAGGGATCAATGGGCCCAAACTCGTGTATGCGCCTGAATGTGCTGTGCGCTGTCTCTTCTACCACCTCCCACAACACCAGTGGCAAGGGATCGCCCCCACCGGTAACAAATCGCTTTCCATCCGAAGAAAAATCCACTGCGCTTATCCACATACCTGTCAGGTGGGCTTCTTCATGTTGTTGTTCAAGGGAAGCGGGCAGGCCGTTTTCCAGTTGTATTTGCCACAAGCGCACCATGCCATCCACACCGGTGGAAAGCATGCGCCTGCCATCGTGC
This sequence comes from Bacteroidota bacterium, assembly GCA_003696835.1. GTDB lineage: Bacteria > Bacteroidota > Bacteroidia > J057 > J057 > J057. The sequence continues at coordinate 2,564 of RFHT01000218.1, read as the reverse complement.
GAAATGCTCAGGCCCGTAATTCCCCGCCTCACCGAAGTGCGGGGAATGTCGTGATGGAGCAGGTAGTTTCCATCTTCATCCCAAACAATCAGCCGGTTATCTCTTCCGCCAGAGACAAAATAGTGTCCGGTAGGGGACCAGGCCAGGGCCTCCACCCTGCTGCTGTGCCTGACAGCTTCGCCTGCGGGATTGCCCACCAGTTCTTTGGCCGTATATTGGGTCGAATTTCGAGGCCCTAAGTCCCAGAGAATGACCCGTTTGTCATTTCCGGCCGAAGCAAATTTTTGCCCTGCGGGCGCCAGAGCCAGGGCATTGATGGTTGCCTGGTGCTGTTTGTGGCCCTGGTAATACATGTTTTGATGTGAGACAGCCGTGATTTGGCGGATTGCACCGGCTGCCTCTTCTCCGGGCAGGGTGAGGTAGGCATACTGTGCCAGGTTAAGGGCCCGTGTAGGGTGGTCGGGATAGGCAAGCAGCCCTTTGGCGCTCAGGGCAGAGGCCCTGGCCTCATCCCGCTCACGTTTGAGCTGCTCAACGATGCGCTGGCGGCGTTTCAGGCTGGCCTCCACAAAGCATCGCTCCTCCTGGTTAAACCAATGACCGGGTGCTGCATTTTCGAGCACGGCTTTCAGCACTTCCAGCTCAGGCCTGCTCTCCCAGAGCTGAGTGAGGTTGGCCAGCATAAGTTCGGCTGATCGGCTAAAAAACTGGGAAACATCCTCCTCTCTCTTTGTAAGGTAGAGCTGGCCCTCGCGGTAGGATTCAACCGTAGCTTCCCACAGGCGCCTTTGCAGCACCAACTGCTCTTCCCCAAAGTCTTCCAGCCACCGGAGACAGGCAGGCCAGTAATTGATGAGGGAATCATGGGCAGCCTCCAGGTAGGGCTTGCCGTCTGCTTCACTGGCTATGAGCAATTGCTCCTCAACCAGTCGGCTAATAATCACTTCAAGAGCTTCATTTTTGGAGGCGTCGTCAAATTCCAGTTCGTCCGGAACAGCGGCAGGCCCATCCATGTGCCCTCTGTAAACCCTTCTTCTGATAAAGGTACCGTTTCTGACATCCACCAGCCGGATCATCAATTCCCGAAAATATTGATGGGTTGGGGAGGAAGCTTCTCCACCCAATTCCTCCAACAGGCGGTCGGCCCGGCGGCTCAGCGCCCCTGATACTCCTCCAAGCTCGTGGTAGCGGCTCTCTGTAAAAATACGGCCTTCCAGTTTATTCAATATTTCCTCATTGGCCTTCACCGTACGCTGAAAAAATTCACTCATGGTAAAGGAAAGCAGCGGAAGGGCACCAGGTGCGTTGGCAATTTCGGCTAGTATGCCATCCACCAATGCAGGGCTTTCAAAATCAAAAACTGCTGCCCGCGCAGGCCCCGTGAGAGCCTGCCGCAGTTCGTCCAGGCCCATGGCCGGTGGGCGGAAAATAAATGCTGTACGCTGGCGTTCAAACAATTTTTGACCAAAAGCAGAAGCCTCCAGTTGCCATTCATAGTCGGAGCGCAGGGCAATAAATATGCACAAGTTGCCCTGCTGAAAGGCCTCACTTTCCAGCAAAGCCAACATCTTCTGATCAAAGAGCCTACGTTCAGTTTCATCTTTGCATGCGGTAAACAACTCCTCGTACTGGTCCAGCAGCAGGATTTGCTTTTTCTCCGGCTTCAGGTTTTGGTGAAAAAGTCGCCAGCTTCTGGCAGGAGTCGCTCCCGGACGAAAAACAAGTAGTTCTTCAAATCCTTGTTTGGCTTTGAGAACAGGGGTAAGGCCTGCTTTCACAAAGGAAGACTTACCTGTGCCGGAAGGAGCTGCAACGACCCATAACTGCGGTTCTGCCGCCTGCCCCTGTCCATACATTTTTCCATACAGCTCTTCTACTGCTGCCTTGCGCCCGAAATACAAATGGGCATCGTCTTCCATAAAGGCGCTCAGGCCTTTGTAGGGGTTGGTGGGAACGGGGTCCAGCTCAATTTTGATTTCCTCGTGTTCGGGATTAAAAAACACAAAAGTTCCCCCTCCATGCTGGCCCATGGGGAAGAGCCCGGGATGCTGAAGCTCAAACCCACTTCCCCTTATCATGTCATCCAACTGGTCCCAGATGTACAGATACAGTTCCTGCATGGTAATCACGCCGTCGCCGCTTTCCCGGGCAGGAAAAACGGCGTCGGCCTGGCCCCGAAGGCCCCGTATGAGCGCTACGGCAAAAGGCGAGTGAAACCCCCTGATCTCCTCTCCCCAATCATCCCGGTTGATACGCGTGCCCATCCAGTCGGCTGCCGTTTCATCAGGCCCGGCAGAAACCAGTACCTGCCAGGCACTTTTTTCCTTGTAGCGTGCAAAGCGCAGGTTGGTGGTAGGGGCTACCTCCTCAAAATCCTCCGCCCGGCTCTTGTTGCCCACAAAGCGAAATTTACCCGCAAAGCAGCAGTCCAGGATCAGCAGGCTGTGATGGCAGTTGACTTTTTCGGATAAAGTATGAAATACTTCATCCATGGGCACCAGGCTGCTATGGTCCAGAGAAGCGGAGTGCGGGCGGGCGTCGGCAGGCAGGAAGAAGCCTGCTGG
>RFHT01000217.1 GCA_003696835.1 Bacteroidota bacterium | reverse complement strand
ACCTTCCGGCCTTTTGCAGCATATAGTCCAGGGCGAGGCGGCTCATGGCCCTTACCCCCAGCAGCAGGCCGCTGTCGTCTATGTAGAAGTCGGGGGTGTGGTGAGGAGCTGCCTCAGCGGGATTTTTGCCTTTGGGCATGCCTCCCAGAAAGAAAAATAGGCCGGGCACCTGTTCCTGGTAAAAGGAGAAATCCTCGGCCCCGGTAATGGCTTTGCGCTCCAGCACATTTTCCTGCCCGGCCACGGCCTGCAGGGTAGGGAGCATCTGGCGGGTGAGCGGAGGGTCGTTGTAGGTCACCGGCACGCCTGTAAAGATGTTGACCTCAGCGGTGCAGTTCATGCTTTGGGCAATGGTCGTGGCCTTGTGGCGAATGCGCTGGTGTATTTGCTGCTGCATGTCGGTGTCCAGGGTGCGAATGGTACCGATGAGCTCTACCTCTTCGGGGATGATGTTGTTTCGCACGCCTCCATGAATGCTGCCCACGGTTACCACAGCGGCATTTTCGGTGAGGGGCACCTCCCGGCTGATGATGGTTTGCAAGCCCATGATCACCTGAGCGGCAGCCACAATGGGGTCGGCGCCCGACCAGGGCGCGGAGCCATGGGTTTGTTTGCCTTTGATTTTGATGGTAAAGCGGTCGGCCGCGGCCAGGGTGCCTCCAGGGCGATAGGTAATTTTGCCTACCTCGGTCTGGGAGTTGATGTGCAGCCCAAAAATCACCTCCACATCGGGATTTTTGAGCACCCCTTCTTTCACCATGAGTTTGGCGCCGCCCTCTTCTCCCGGAGGCGCCCCTTCCTCAGCGGGCTGGAAGATAAACTTCACCGTTCCGGGCAGTTGGTCCCTGATCTGGCTCAGCACTTTGGCCGTACCCAGCAGAATGGCCACATGGGTGTCGTGGCCGCAGGCGTGCATCACGCCCACCTCCTGCCCGTTGTAAGTAGAGCGGACTTTAGAAGCAAAAGGCAGCTCCACCCGCTCGCTTACGGGCAGGGCGTCCATGTCGGCCCGCAGGGCCACCACGGGGCCGGGCTTGCCGCCCCGCAGTATGCCCACCACGCCCGTATGGGCTACCCCAGTTTGTACCTCTATGCCCAGGGAACGCAAATGCTGGGCTATGTATTCAGCCGTCTTAAACTCGCGGTTGGAGAGTTCGGGGTTTTCGTGAATATGGCGGCGCCAGTTCACCACCTCCTGCTCAACCTCAGCAGCCAGTTGATCGATGCGGGCGTTCAGGTCCTGCGCCCCGGCCTGGCCAACAGCCAGCAGGCAGCAGAGACCCAGCAGCGCCACAGGCGCCAGCGTGCGGGCAAAAGCCCGTTTTACCTTTCGGGAAAAGCATTGTTCGAATCGTTTCATCATTTTTTATATTGCAATTAGTGGTTTGGATCAAATGTAAATCTCGGCAGCGAAACCAAGCGGGGAGTTTTTGAGAAAAAGAACAACAGACCATATTCAGCAGGCCAAATCCTGCGCCCGCTAATCCCCTCCCAGCAAGTCGCCCAGGCCGCCGAGCACGCTGCCTTCGCCCTTGCCGCCGAAGGAGGCATTGGCCAGCACCCGGCCCGCCAGGCGCGCAAATGGCAGCGACTGTATCCACACGCGGCCGGGGCCCCGCAGACGGGCATAAAACAGGCCTTCTCCACCAAAAACGGCATTCTTGATGCCACCTATGTACTCAATGTCGTAATCCACCCGCTGGGTGAAGGCCACCAGGCAGCCGGTGTCGATTTTGAGCACCTCGCCCGACTCCAGCTGGCGCTCGAAAATGGTGCCTCCTGCGTGCAAAAAAGCCAGGCCATCGCCTTCGAGTTTTTGCATAATAAAGCCCTCGCCGCCAAAGAGGCCGCGCCCCAGCTTTTTGGAAAACTCAATGCCCACACTCACCCCTTTGGCTGCGCAGAGGAAAGCGTCCTTCTGGCAGATAATTTTGCCTTTGTGTTCGTACAGGTCTATGGGAATAATCTTGCCGGGATAGGGAGCGGCAAAGGAAACTTTTTTCTTTCCCTCTCCCTGGTGAGTAAAGGCCGTCATAAAGAGGCTTTCGCCCGTGAGCAGCCGCTTGCCCGCCGAAAAAACCTTGCTCCATACTCCTCCCTTCTGCGAGCTGCTGCCATCGCCAAAAATGGTGGCCATTTCTATGCCTTCTTCCATCATCATGAAGGCGCCTGCTTCGGCAATCACGGTTTCGAGTGGGTCCAGCTCCACTTCTACAAATTGCATTTCATTGCCGTAAATGGTGTAATCAATTTCGTGTGAGGTTTTCATGTATATGGGGGTTAATGGTGAGGTAGCGGGCCGGGAAACAGCTGCTATTCCGGCCCCAAACAAATATAACAAGATTCACAGCAGGCAAAAAATAAAAGTAAGCAGGCCGCCCCAGCGGCCCGCTATTGGCTTCCCTACCGCCTTACTTCCACGCGTATGAGCTGTTCGCCATAGACGCGGCGGCCGTCTTGGAGCACGCCCTGCAGGCGTAGCAGGTAAAGACCGGGTACATCATTGGCGGAGAAATTGAGGCGGGTGGGTGAGCCGGGCTGCAGGCTCACCGCAGGGTTCCAGTACATCATGGGGCGCAGGTTGGGTTCGCGGCTCACCCCTTTGGCAAAGCCCCGGTGGGGGGGCAGGCGAAACTCCCTGGGCAGGTAAAACCCCATAATTTTGAGGTTGTTGGGGGTATTCACAATTTCGGGGCTGGTAGTTCCATCCCGCGTTTCAAAGCGTATAACCCCAAAATTGCCAATGGGGCCAAACTGCTCCGGCAGGGTTTTCACATCGCTGAATACCTCGATGCGCTTGAGGTTTTTGATGTCCATGCGCAAAATGGCATCCGCATCGTAGGTGAGGTAATCATTGACGATGAGCAGGGGATTGCGGCGGGTGGCCTTCTCCTTCACCTTGAGATGAGGCACAAACAGCTTGAAGTAGTACTGGGGCCGCGGCAGGTTTTGCAGCACGGCATTGGTGGCATCGGCTTCGCTGCGCTGGCGCGAAGGCGGAATGTACTGGGGGTATTTGCGTATTTTGAAGGCGCTTACGCTCTCTTTAATAAAGCGAAAAGTACTTTCAAATTCGATGAAGTCGTCCACCTCATAGGTGTAGGTAGGGGTGAGCTGTGCCTGCACCACCTCGGGCAGGCTGGCCCGCATGTTAGTGAGGCTGCCAAAGAGGTTGTTGAGGTGAAAACGCCGCTTGTAGGACTCAATGTATTGCCTCACCACGGGCGTTTTGGGCGGCAAACCTGATTTGAGGGTGGGTCGTGGCAGCAGCTGAGGCTCGGACAGCACACTCACTATGGGCGAATACTCCACCACAAATGGGCTGGCATCGAATAGCTGGACGACCGAGCTGTCATAAAAAGCGTCGAAACGCACGCGCACCTCTCCGTTATCGGTTTGGGCAATGATGCGCTGTTTGGTCTGGCGCACATAGCCTGCAATAAAGGTGGACTTTACCGGCTTTTTGGTGACCGGATTGCGCAGCAGAAAGGACTTGTATATATGGGTTTGGGCAGGCTGCTGCGGGCCGGTATTTCGCCGGAAAAGCTCCGGGCGAAAGGCGTGTGCTTCATCCGTGATGTGAGAAAGGCTGTCGTAGGGCACATAGCGCAGGTCCATCACCGATACCGAAGCCATGCCCCCTAGTGGCAAGCCGCCTTCGGTGCTGATGCTGACCCCGATAAGATCGCGCGGCTCATACACCTGCCGGTCGGTGGTGATGCGTATGTGCTCCTGCTGCAGGCTGGCAGGCGCTGCCACCTCCTCTGGCCGAGTGGGGTCGGCCGCGGTGGCGCCGGAAAACTCATATACCGCAATATCCTGCTCAAAGGTGAGCAGGGGCGTAAAGTTGAGGTTCCAGTGGGTATAGGCCCGGAAATGGTAGTAGCCTTCGCTCAGCGAGGGCGGCAGGGCAAAATCGCCATGCGCACGGTTGTTTTCTACTTTGAGCATTTGCTCCCGGATGAGTCCCCCGCGGGGGTCGTACAGCTCCACGTGCACAATTTCGCTCTGACGGTATTGGGGGTTGGTAAAATAAACCGTAAACCACAGGTCTTCGCCCGCCAGGTAAAAAGCCTTGTCGAAGTGTACGTAGAGTTGTTCCGGGCCCACAAACTGCTGGGCAGCCAACTGCAGGCCGGAAGCAGCCAGTATGAGTAAGAGGCAGGCAGAACGTATGAGGGTTTGCATGCTATTCGAAATAAGAGGGTTTTTGATAAGAAGAGCCAGGAATGAGCAGGCAGTCGGCACATTCGCAGAAGGGCAGGGTGCCGTCGGGCCGGGGATTGGCGCAGGGCTGGTCCACCCCACAGGGGTCGGGTATGCGCACCGTAAGGCCGTTTACAGGCAGGCGTATGGTGTCGGGTATGGCAAATTCCACCAGGCCAAAGACCTGCCTTTCGGGATCATTTTTGTCAAACACATTGCCCTTGAGCGCCGCCGGAATTTCATCCAGCAGGGTGCCGGAGTTTTGGATGATCTTTTGGGCATTGCGGTAATAGGTATGGGCCAGTTCAGTAATGGGGTAGGTATAAACATTGAAATAATGTTTGCGCAAAAAGGAATTGTCCACTACCCTACTGGCTACCAGTACTTGCTTGAGGCCGGGTGCCTGGTTGCCGCTGCTCCATACCGCAGAGGGGAAGGTGCTGATGTCGCGCTCAATGTAGCAGAGAAAAATGCTGTCGCCTTCCACGCGGGGGTCGTCCACCTCCATAAAGGCCCAGCTTTCATCCATTTGCAGGCGCACAAAGAAGGGCGCCTCCTGCTCAGCCACCTGCATTTCGGCAAAGACATTGATGAAATTTTGCTCAAACAAGGTGCCGTCCTTGCCCTCCAGCAAGCGGGATTCGATATCCATAGAAAGAGAGGCGGGCCGGCGGGGCGGCAGCACCGTCTGGGGCTGGGTCATATATACCTCTCCTTCAGAAGTGGCGATCTCCAGCTGGTAGTCAGCCCCCTCTTCTATGCGCACAAAGTCGGGCACCCGAAGGCTGCGCCGCTTGACGGGCTCCAACTCGGCTATCACCTGTCCGTCTTTGAGCAGCTTGCCCGAAATACCCGCATTGGTGGGCACATTTTCATAAAAGGTAATGAGCCGTTCGGTGGGATTATTAGAAATGACGCCATTGATGGCAATAAATTGCGTATCGTTGGCCTCAAAATCAATTTCTGTGATGCAGGCTGCCAGCAGGCAGAGTGCGATGAGGGAACACCCAAGTCTTTTCATCATAATTAAAAGCTAATGTTGTAACCAATAAAGGGCAGAGCGGTACCCAGCACCGAGAGCTGAAAGGCCTTAAACTTGCCGTCTTCATTTTGGAAGAATACCGAGAAGGGATTTTTGCGGGCGTAAATGTTATACACCGAGATCACCACCTTGGTTTTGGTGCGGCGGCGCTTGATCACGCCCGGCTCAAAAGAGTAGCTGATGTCCAGGCGGTGGTAGTCGGGTATGCGGGCATTGTTGCGCTGGGAGAAAGCCGGGATATTCCAGGCCGGATAGGCCGGGAATACGCCCAGCGGCTGCGAAATAGGCCTTCCACTGCGAAAAACGAAGTTGGCCGAAAAAGACTGCCAGAGGTTGGGCGTCCAGATAGCCGTAAGCGAGGCGTTGAGGGGGGAGTCGAAGTCGGCCGGAAACCAGCTGTTGTCATTGATGCCCTGCCCTTCGGGATTGTCCAGGGTTTGGCGCAGCGAACGCATAAAGGTAAAGGCGCCATCTACCTTGATGATTTTGGTTTTGAGGCCAATGCTGAATTCGGCCCCGTAAGCCCTGCCCCGGGCATTGAGCACCTCGGTCTCTATATGGCGGTTGTTGAGCAGGCTGGCAAAATCTTTGGAAACCATTTGCCCGCTAAAGGTGCGGTAAAACAGCTCCAGCGAAGCCTGCCATTGGCGCTGCTTGAAATCTTTGAAAAAGCCCAGCGAAAGGTTATCGGAGCGTTGCGCAGGAAAATAGGGATTGCTCACCTGCCAGATGTCCACCGGCGCAATAGAGGCCGTATTGCTGAGCAAGTGTACGTACTGGCTGGTGCGGTTGTAGCTGGCTTTGAGCGAGCTTTCGTCATCCAGAAATACCCGCACCGAAAGCCGCGGCTCCAGGTTGAGGTAGGTTTTGTTTATACTGCCAGAGCCCACCGCTATGCTGTCGGTGATGTTCACTTCATTGCGGGCTTTGCCATCAGCATATACAAATTGGGTGTAGGGCCCCATGTTGTTAAACATGGAGAGGCGCAACCCGGCCGAAAAACTCACCAGGTCGTTGAGGCGAAACTCGTCATTGAGGTAGAGGGCCGTTTCCAGGCCCTGGTCTTTGTCGGCTATGCGTGCAGGCCTGTTGGTGGAGGCATCAAACTCGCGGCGGTCGGGCTGCACATCGTAGAAAGTAGCCACCAGGCCCAGGCTAATGTTGTGGCGGCTGTTCGGGCTGTAAAAGGTGTTAAAATTCAGCTGGTAATTGTTGATACCGGTGGTGTTGGTGAAAGAGTCGGGTTTTGTCTCAAAGAACAAGGTGCTTTCGTACTGGCCTGCACTGAGCTCCAGGCGAGTGGAGAGCTTGCTGCTGTAAATTTGCTGCCATTTGGCGCTGAGCAGGAGGTTGCTCCAGTCGTAGCCAAAGTTTTGGGCAAACTTGAAGTGGTCCTGGCTGGCATAAGCCTGCACCGAAAGCGAGCCAAAGTCGCTGAGTTTGTGGCTAATTTTGGCCACGCCATCCCAATAGTAAGCCCTGCTCTGGGCGATGTCCAGGTTGGAGCGAAAGTTGCGGGTGAGCAGGCTGGGATAGGCAAAGCGAAAGGCGGCATTGTAGCTGGTTTTTTCGCTGCTGATGGGGCCGTTGAGGTGGAGCTTGCTGGAAAGCAGGCCTATGTTGGCACTACCGGAAAACTTGCGGTAGCTGCCGTCGGCTACCTGCACGTCCAGCACGGAGGAGATGCGGCCCCCGTACTGGGCGGGAATGTGGCCCTTGAAGAGGGAGACGCTTTCCACCACTTCGGGATTAAACACTGAGAAAAAGCCCAGCAGGTGAGAGCTGTTGAAGATCATATTGCCGCCGTACAGTATGAGGTTTTGGTCCACATTGCCGCCGCGTATGTTAAACCCACTGGAAGCTTCGCCCGAGGTGGTGACACCGGGCTTGAGCAAAATGGTGTTGATGATGTCCACCTCGCCCATGAGGGGCGGCATGCGGTTGACGTCAATCATGCTGATATTGACGCGGCCGGAAATGGCCGAACCGGTGCTTTGCCCGGTGGATTCAGCCGCCAGCAGCACCTCCTCCAGTTGGTAGGAAGTGAAGCTGAGCTCGATGTCCAGTTCTCCATCGGAGAATACCCGCATTTGGGCACTGAGCTCCTCGTGGCCGGGAGCGGTAATGCGCACCTCGTGGGTACCGGTGGGCAGGGTGATTTCGTAGCGGCCCGAGGAGTCGGAGAAGGTACCCGTTTGCAGGCCGGGGAAAGCCAGCTGGCCACCGGCCAGCTTCTCGTCAGTTTCAAAATTGTAGAGCACACCGCTGAGCCTGGCCACTGCCGGCAGCGGCCGTATGAGGGAGTCGCCCACGATGAGGGTTTGCCCATTGAAACGGCTTTTGCGCTTGTCCAGGGAAGAGATGGTCTCCACAAACTCGCTGTAGGAAAAGGCCTCTATGTCCATGAGGTCCAGGCGGCGGGCTACCACGATGAGGTTTTTTTCCACCAGCATAAAGCCCAGGTTGGTGCCTTCAAACAACTTTTGAAGGGCCGAAGCCAGGGGAATCCCCACAAAGGCAATGTTGCGCTTGTCGCGGGGAATCCATTCCTCTTTGTAAAAAAAATAAACCGGGTACTTTTGCTCCAGTTCGTACAGAATTTCCAGCATGTCGCGCTGATCAAAGGCTGCAACTACCTTTTGTTCCAGAATGCTGCCGGTGATTTCTTCCTGGGCCAATGCGGGTGTGGCAGTGCCTATGTACAAACACCAGCCCGCCAACAAACAGATGACATACCTCATGCGTAGCGAGTAGATTTCAGTTTCAAGCTTTTAGAAGCACAAATATAGGCTCCCTTTCCATTCATTCTAGCAGATGGCCAAAATAATCGACAAACGCCTGCCTCTGATGGACAAATAGCTGCCGGGATTACACAAAAGCCATTGCTCAAAAAACGCAGCAAAATACTCAGGGGATGTTTATCTAACAAAAAAGTCTTGTATATTGCCCCATACACCACCATTTAAGCCTTTTTCAACATGCATACCCCTATTGACCTCAGCCCTTTTCATTACGACGGAAGCAGGACTTTTTCCATCAAGGGAAGCCCTACGCTGCTGCCGGCAGTTTATTCCGATAAAAAAGACTACAAAGACTTGCTGGAGGAGTATCAAAAGGAAATAGACGAGCTGCAAAACATGATGTATGCCCATGACCGCTATGGCATGCTGCTCATTTTTCAGGCGATGGATGCAGCAGGCAAAGACGGCACCATCCGCCACGTGATGTCGGGCATCAACCCCCACGGGGTGGAGGTGCACGCTTTCAAAAAGCCCAGTGAGCTCGAACTGGACCACGACTTTATGTGGCGCACCACCTGCAAGCTGCCCCCCAGGGGGCGCATCGGCATTTTCAACCGCTCCTACTATGAGGAGGTACTGGTGGTACGGGTGCATCCGGTGATTATCCAGCAATACCAGCGCATCCCCCCCGAACTCATACAGGACCTGGATGCGGTGTGGCAGCAGCGCTACGAAGACATTCGCAACCTGGAGCTGTACTGCTACCGCAATGGCATACGGGTGGTCAAATTTTTCCTCAACATTTCCAAAGACGAGCAGCGCCGCCGCTTTATCAGCCGCATCGACCGGCCCTCCAAAAACTGGAAGTTTGCCGAAGGGGATGTGAAGGAGCGCGGCCACTGGGATGCCTACATGCAGGCCTACGAGGACGCCATCAACGCCACGGCTGCCCCACACGCCCCCTGGTATGTGATTCCTGGCGACGACAAGAAGAATATGCGACTGATGGTTTCGGAAGCCATTTTGCAGCATTTGCGGCAGCTCGACATGCACTACCCCAGGGTGGATGATGCCCGCCGGGCGGAGCTGCAAAGGTTTAAGCACATGCTGGAAAATGAAGAAGTTTCCACAACCAATTGATAATCAGTGTTTTAATTGCTGGACTCAGGCCATTTTTTCAAACAACACATTGAAGATGAGGCCGTCGTAGGTGTAGTTTTCGTCAAAAAAATCCACAAAACTCGTTTTGCAGTTCAGGCGGTCCAACTGCTGAACAAACCAGCTTTTGCAGAAATACAGATGGGGCAGCCCCTGGTATCTTTGGGCGTATTCCTCGGCAGTCATGTTGCCCTGCCGCGCCTGCTCGCGCGCTTCACGGGTGGCCTGGTCGGGTATATCCAGTATGAGGGCTTTGGCTCCCGGCTTCATGGCGTCCACCATTCTTTCCAGCACCCTGGCGGCGTAGTCGTGGCTGGGGAAGTACAAAAATACCCCCAAGGACAGCACTGCGTCGAATGAATTGGGGGTATAAGGAAAGTCGATGGCTTCACAGCAAACAAAGGAGCCCGGAAGCCCCAGCTGCTGGGCCACTTCTATGGAGGACTTTGCATAATCAATGCCCAGGTAGTGCCGGGGACGTGGCTGCATGATGTAATAAATCAGGCCACAACCACAGCCCAGGTCGAGTAAACTGGCCCGCTCATCTATGTCCAGCATACGCCTGATGCGCTCCACGGTGTTTTTCATCATTTGCACGCTGGTGTTGCCTATGGCCCCCTTCCAGGCATTGATTTCCATCAAAGCCTGTATGCGCGCTTCTTCTGTAAAGGGGATATCGCGCCGGCCTTTTTTTTCCCATATTTTTTGCCAGATATTTCCAGCCTGTACAGAGTCAAGGGAGAAATCATCATTTTGTTTGTTCATCTAAAGATCAATTGAGTTAAAGCATGATGCTTTAACTGGGATAAAGTCGCTATAAGATAACAAGGTGAGATGGTTGAAAAGAAGAGCTATAAAACTTGCTGTTCAAAATTAGCCCTGTTTTTTCACATTAACAATTTTGTTTTCTTAACCTCCTTCGGAAAAAATAGAGAAAAGGATGCCTGCTGAAGATAAATTTTTCTAAAATAAAAAATGGCATTTGAATATTTGTAAATATTCTCTACCTTTCCTACCTCCTTCGTACCCGGGCTTTCACCGCCTTTATGCTGGTGAAGCTGCTTCACACACATGGTCTTTATTTCACATAGCATTCGATTGATTTCGAAGAAGATTTTTTTGTATTCAAATATTCACTTACTTAAAAACACACTGCAATGAAGACCAAAACTTTTCTTTTCGCATTGATTTTCTGTCTGAACGCTGTAACGGCCTGGGGGCTGAACAGCTTATGTGTCACCTCGGTGAGTCCTTCCAGCCCTGCGGCCCTGCAAAATGGCGAGCAGGTGGAGATTTCGTTTGACTACCAGATAGACGAGCCTGGAGGTGCGCGCATTTTTATCCGGCCCACTACGGGGGACTACAGTGCCTCGGGTTCGCCGCTATACACGGGTAGTGGCAGCGGTACGGCCAATTTTACTATCAGTAGCGGAGAAGTGGTAGTTGAGGAGCTGCGGGTGCGCATCACCAACAGCGACCAATCGGCCGTACTCTTTGAGTATTATGTGCCGGTAAAGCTGATTTTCGGCCCCAACGCAGCCAGGCTGAAAAACATCCCGGCCAAAGCCTCCTTCCTGCTGGGCGAAGATGCCACCTTCGACTTTGACTATGCCATCAGCCAGGCGGGAGGAGCGCGCATTTTCATTCGGCCCTATACCAATGGCAGCCTCACCAGCTCCTACTCTGCTTCGGGCTCGCCCAACTTCAGTGGCAGCGGCACGGCTTCGGCCAACTTCACCATCAACAGCGGCGTGAATGTGAAGGTGGATGCCCTGCGGGTGCGCATCACCAACGACGACCAGTCGGCAATACTGCTGGAGTACTTTGTGCCGGTGGAGTGGTACTTTAGCACCGTCAAAGTGTCCAATATCGTACCCGGCAACGGAGGGGATGCCTTTTTGAGCCTCAACACCCAGGTCACCACCAGCCTGGACTACGAAACCACCGAGGCCGGTGGGGTGCGCATCTTTATACGTCCCTTTTCCGACAGCGCCCTTACCAGCAGCTATTCGGCCAGCGGCTCCTCCCTCTATACGGGCAGTGGCAGCATAAGCGGCAACTTCACCATTAATGGTGGCAATGCCCTGGTGGACCATTTGCGCATTCGCTGCACCAATGCCGACCAGTCGCAGGTGCTGTTGGAGTACTTCGTGCCGGTGCACTATGCCTTTGGGGATATTTATCTGTCTGAGTTGACTTATTGCCCTGATACCCCTGCACGCCTGATGAACGGAGATGATGTAACCCTCTTTTTCTCGCACAACATCAATGTGGCCGGCGGGGTGCGCATTTTCATACGCCCCTTCTCACAGGGAGCCCTGGCCAGTAATTACGCCACTTCGGGCTCACCTTCCTATACGGGCACGGGCGACGGAGATTCCCGCTTTACCATCAGCAGTGGCAATGTGGTGGTAGATGAATTGCGGGTGCGCATCACCACCAACGACCAGTCGGCTACCTTGATGGAATACTTCGTGCCGGTGCATTTCGTCTTTGGCGACCGCCCTACGGCCATAGACTCCCACATCCCCGACCACTGGCAGCTGGGCCTGCCTTACCCCAACCCCTTTACTGAGGAGCTGCATTTTCCCCTGAAGGTGGACAAAACCCAGCGGCTGCAGGTGGAGGTGCTCAATGCCGTGGGCCAGCGCGTGGCACAGCTCTTCGACGGCCTGCTGCAGGCGGGCCAGCAAAAAGAGCTCACCCTCAACGGCCTGGGTTTGCCCGCTGGTATTTATACCATACGGGTGTGGAATGAGCATGGACAGGCAAGCCGCAAGGTGGTGCTTGCACGCTAAGGAAGGCTCACCCCCCCCAATTGAAGCTCACAGAAAACCACAAGGCCCCTGCGGCTTTGTGGTTTTTCTTTTTGAACCATATCTGATGGCTGATTATTTGGGTTTATCAACAAATCATTTTGTATCTTGCCTCTTATGAAACAACCGCATTTCATCATCCAAATTCCTTCCGACAGGGAGCATACCACCGGCCAGTTGCTGGAGAAGCTGGGCTTCTCCAGTCTGCGGCATGCACGTGAGTGCTATACCGATGGTACTACCCTGCTGGAACTGACGGCTCCGGATACCTATGCGGGGGTGGAGTTGTTGCAGCCAATCGATGCTGCTTCTGAAGAAGAGGACCCCCTGGGCTTCCGGCTGAGCTTCATGCCAGAGAAGATTTTTGCCGGGCTGGAGTTGCCTGGTAAACCTCAGAGCCATTGTGGCACCTTTTACGAGATCAGCATTCCGGCTGAGGTGTATGAGTTTGAATCTACCGTAAACTGGTGGAGCAGCATGGGGTTTGAAATTGAAGAAGGAGACCCCTCCAGCTCTACGTATGTGAGTTTGCTGTGGAAAGACCTGCGTGTAAGTGTGTATCAGCAGGACAAATGCCCCCATTTGTTTGATGCACCAGCCATCACATTTTTTGAACCGGACATGGCTGATCGCATCCAGCACCTCAAGGCACGCGGCATAGAATTTACCCAGGAGTTGTCGCTGGCCAACGAAAACGGGCACACCGACCACGGCATTTTGCGGCTCAGTGGCGATTTTCTCTTGTTTTTATTTGCGTATTAGTCTCAACTGCATGAAAATTCTTATCATCGGTGGCAATGGCACCATCGGGCACAAGGTCCGCGCCTATTTTGCTGCCAAACATCAAACCATTTCGGTAGGCCGTAACAGCGGCGAACTGAATGCCGACATAGCCGATTCCCAATCGATTCATGAAATGTTTGAAGCCTCGGGCAAGGTGGATGCCATCATCAACATTGCCGGGGAGGCCAAATGGGCGCCTTTTGGCGAGCTTAGTGAGGAAGACTACTACCTGGGCATCAGGAGCAAGCTCATGGGTCAGGTCAATTTGAGCCGCATTGGCATCAACTACCTCAACCCGGGCGGCTCCATTACCCTTACCACCGGCATACTGGCCGACGATCCCGTGCCCATGAGCACCAGCTCGGCCATGGTCAACGGAGCCATTCACAGTTTTGTGAAAGCCGCCGCCCTGGAAATGGATAATGGCAGGCGCATCAATGCCGTATCTGCCGGTCTGGTGGAGGACTCCGTGGATAAGTACCAGGCGTTTTTTCCCGGCCATATTCCCATCCCCATGAAAAAGGTGATCTTCGGCTATGCCCGCAGTGTGGAGGGCAGGGGCAATGGTGAAATTATTCGCATATATAACTGAGGAAGGCTCAAACGGTCTCTTCTCCAACCTCATAACAAACAGCCCCCGCAGCGCTTTTGCTACGGGGGCTGAGGGTATGCCGGTATGCGGCCCCTGCTTACTGAGCCGACTGAGCGTTCAGTTTGCGGATGAGGTTGAGGGCACTGCCGGCCCGTATCCACTCAATTTGGGTGGCGTTCAGGGTGTGGTTGGTCATGAAGGCATCCTCGGTTCCGTCGGCATGGCGGGCCACTACCTTTACTTGCTTGTTGGGTGCCAGCCCGGCTACGTACAGGTCAAACTCGTCATCTTCCTGTATGAGGTCGTAGTCTTTGGGATTGGCAAAGGTAAGGGGAATCACGCCCTGCTTTTTGAGGTTGGTTTCGTGTATGCGGGCAAATGACTTCACAATCACGGCGCGTACGCCCCTGAAGCGGGGTTCCATGGCGGCGTGCTCACGCGAGGAGCCTTCCCCATAGTTTTCATCCCCCACAATCACCGATTCCACCCCGGCCTCGCTGTAGGCCTTGGCCACTTTGGGGGTTTCGTCATACTCGCCAGTGAGCTGGTTTTTCACCAGGTTGGCGGTATCGTTGAAGGCATTGACGGCGCCCATGAGCAGGTTGTTCGAAATATTTTCGAGGTGCCCCCGGTAGCGCAGCCAGGGTCCGGCCATAGAGATATGGTCGGTAGTGCACTTGCCTTTGGCCTTGATGAGGAGTTTGAGGCCCATGATGTTTTTGCCGTCCCATTCGGGAAAGGGCTTGAGCAGTTGGAGGCGTTCGGAATCGGGTTTCACAACCACCTCCACCTTGCTGCCGTCTTCCATGGGGGGCACATAGCCGGGATCATCAACTTCAAAGCCTTTCTGAGGCAGCTCTTCTCCCTTGGGCGGGTCCAGTACCACCTCTTCCCCATCGGCATTCACCAGTTTATCGGTGAGGGGGTTGAAGGTAAGGTCGCCGGCAATGGCAAAGGCCGTGACAATTTCGGGCGAGGCCACGAAGGCATGGGTGTTGGGGTTGCCGTCGTTGCGCTTTTTGAAGTTGCGGTTGAACGAAGTGATGATGGAGTTTTTGCGGTTGGGGTCGTCTATGTGCCTTGCCCATTGGCCAATGCAGGGCCCGCAGGCATTGGCCAGTACCACGCCGCCAATGTCCTTGAAGGCTTTCAACTGGCCATCGCGTTCGACCGTGTAGCGCACCTGCTCCGATCCCGGCGTAATGGTAAACTCCGATTTGGCCTTGAGTTTTTTGGCCAGGGCCTGTTTGGCAACCGAGGCAGCCCGGTCGAGGTCTTCATAGGAAGAGTTGGTACAGGAGCCGATGAGGCCTACTTCCAGGTCTTTGGGGTAGCCGTTTTCGATGACGGCATCAGCAAATTTGGAAAGGGGCCAGGCCTTGTCGGGGCTAAAGGGGCCATTGACATGGGGCTCCAGTTCGCTGAGGTTAATTTCTATGAGCTGATCGAAGTATTTCTCAGGCTCTGCATACGCTTCGGGGTCGGCCTGCAGATGCGTGGCCACGCCTTTGGCCAGGTCGGCCACTTCGGCCCTTCCAGTGGCCCGCAGGTAGCGGTCCATGGACTCGTCATAGCCAAAAAGGGAGGTGGTGGCTCCGATTTCGGCCCCCATGTTGCAAATGGTTCCTTTGCCGGTACAGGAAATTTTTTCTGCTCCTGGTCCAAAATACTCCAGTATGCAGCCTGTACCGCCCTTCACAGTGAGGATGCCGGCCACCTTGAGGATGACATCCTTGGCGGCAGTCCAGCCGTTGAGTTCCCCAGTGAGTTTTACGCCTATGAGGCGGGGCATGCGCAGTTCCCAGGGCATATCGGCCATCACGTCCACGGCGTCGGCCCCCCCTACCCCAATGGCCACCATACCCAGGCCACCGGCATTGACGGTGTGAGAGTCTGTTCCTATCATCATGCCACCGGGAAATGCATAGTTTTCCAGCACCACCTGGTGAATGATGCCCGCCCCGGGTTTCCAAAACCCTATGCCGTATTTGTTGGATACCGAAGCCAGAAAGTCATATACTTCCTGGTTGGTGTCCAGGGCCGTGGCCAGGTCGGCTTCTGCGCCAACCTTGGCTTGTATGAGGTGGTCGCAGTGTACCGTAGAGGGTACCGCCACCCTGGGCTTGCCCGCCATCATAAACTGGAGCAGAGCCATCTGCGCCGTGGCATCCTGCATGGCCACCCGGTCGGGGGCGAAGTTTACGTAGTCCACCCCTCGCTTAAACACCTGGGGCTCCATGGTGGGATGTAAATGACTGTATAGAATTTTTTCCGTAAGCGTCATGGGTCTGCCCAGCATCTTGCGGGCGGCAGCTATACGATCAGCTAACTGCTCGTACGTGCTTCGTATCATGTCCAGATCAAATACCATCTTGCTGTTTTTTTTATGAAATTGTAAAATAAAGCGGAACGATCTTTTTTGCTTCTACTACCGGTTTTTCGGGCGCAAAAATACAATTTTATTTCTTTAGAATGTATATGAATAGGGGGAAATTTTGCCTGATACAGGATGCAGGTCGGAGCGCAGCGGAGACTCCTTTAAGGAGATGCAGGTCGAAGATACCTTCAATTAGGTGCAAGCCTCCCCGCTCTCTCAGCCCTGCACCAGCAGGGAAGCATAGGGCACAGCCTTCCACTCGGCCACCGATTTGGTGGCCGAGCTGAAACTGATGCCCAGGGCGATGACTTCCTTGCCCTGCTGCATAAAGCGGCTGGT
>RFHT01000216.1 GCA_003696835.1 Bacteroidota bacterium | reverse complement strand
CCTGTTGCCTGTTGCCTGTTGCCTGTTGCCTGTGACCCAAAAAGGCATTTGCGCAGTACACAAATGCCTGTTACTTTTCCCTGTGGTTGATGATCTGAAACAGCCTGGAAAAACCCTGGCCCAAACTCAAAAAACCGAAATCGTCATCTTGCGTTCGCGGGCCAGTTTTTTGAGTTTTTGAAGGGCATCGTACTTGATTTTTTTGGCCACCTTCTCGCTTTTGTATCCGAGGGCATTGGCAATGGCCTCCATGCTGTAATTGGCAAAATAATAGAGGTACAGTACCTGCCGGGCCTTTTCGTTGAGCTGCTCCATCAGGCTTTCAATCCACTGAGTCTGATGGGCCCGCTGGTCTTTTTCGGCATAAGTGATGTCCATTTGGTGCTGTTCTTCGTGCAGGTCTTCGAGGTGGGTCATGTTTCGGTTGCGGTCGCGCCAGAGGTTGTACATAAGGTTTTTGCCGATGCCGTAAAGGTAAGTGCGAATGCTGCTTTTGAGCTGGTTCATTTTGCCGCTTTTGGCATTTTTGTAAAGAATGACAAAAGCCTGCTGGTAAATTTCAGATGCCTCTTCGGGATCACAGCCGTACTGGTAGCGGACCCAGCGGATAAAAGGCATTCGGTGCGTTTCGTAGAGCTGGCTTAACACCCGCTCATTTCCCTGGCAGATTTGTGCCAACATGAAGGTACGTGAGTCTGCAAAGCTTTCCATTTGTTTAGTGTTGGTAATGATAGAATCCGCGGTTCATGGTACAGGGTACGTAGTGGTTGCCGTGTGAATTCTACATCAGGTTAAATAGATTCTATTTGATTGCTGATACAATGATGCTAAATCTGACCAAAATGCATGCGCACAAATCTTGCAAAGATTAGCACTAATGTTGCAAATGAAGAAAATCAGCTATTTTGGGTAAAAAAAAGGCCTTTGGAGGAGGGGAATGAAGCCTTAAGCAGGAGATGGAAAAGCGGCTTTTACAAAAAAGGCGGGCGGAGCGCAAGCTCCGCCCTAAGCATTGTTACCATGAAAAGAACGAAAAAAATCTTTATTCTTTGGCGATGTTGCGCAGAAACCTGCTGATACCTCTATATACTTCAGGATCGCCTTTTAGTTTCTTGCCCACATAGGCATTGTCCTTTTGTATGTCGCGAATATAAAAATAATAATGGAATTGGTAATTGCCGTTGCGGTACATGCGGTTGGCCGTAGTGAACTTTTTGTAGGCCGGCACCATGGCAGCCTGCTTCACCCGTTCCATTTGTTTGGGCATGATCACCAGGTCGAGGAAATATTTGTAGCCTTTTTCCTTATAAGCTGCCACTTCTCCCAGACCAATGAGCTGGAAGCGGTAGGGGTAGGCTTTGGCTATCACCTGCCGCAGGGCCTCATTGGCTTCGATGGCAGCCTGGTTCACTTTTTCCACATAGGCTTTGCGGTCGGGAGGGTCGTTTTCCTGCATTTCGAGCACATCAAATGCAGGCACCAGTAGCACCTGGGAGCTGAGGTCGTCGGGAGCACGGTAAAAGACCTCATTGACAGTAGAGAAGCCGGTTTGACGTTTGTCATGGGGATTTTGGCCGGTAAGCGTCCAGCACATTACAAGAGTAAGGAATATGTTCATACTATTTCAGCATTAATGGCCGAATTAAACGCCTTAAACATAATCATCATTTATTAAGAATAAAATCCAATATGGCCAAATAAGTTACACTCACTGTCCGTCTGGGCCCTTCATTTAGCTGCCCTTCCGCTGCCGGTAAGCCTCCAGGTACAGGGGATGGTCTCTGAGGGCTTTGAGGGCAAAATTCTTTACCCAGGGGTGGGGGGTGCGTGTGGCCAAAAAGAGCAGAGATGCCGGCTGGCGGTCCCACAAGGCAGGAAAAGCCTCCTCGCGCTGCCGGGCTATGGGCCCTCCGGGCCGGAAAGGAGGTACACACTGCCATTTGGACGCATAGGGCCTGAGTGCATAGCGGGAGCTGTTGCCAAAAAGCAGCAGGTAAAAGGCCTGCTGTCCTGCCCAGGCATCGTAGTGGATGTGCTCGCGCCTGATTTCTTTGGAATCACTGTGAAAGCGGTAACGGGAAACAGCCATAGGAGCAAAAACTTTTGCTTCCAGCCTGTAGTCGGGCTGCTGGTAACACAGCAGCATCTTGGTGGCCACGCGCAGGTACATCAGGTTTTGGTTTTCTCCCATTCGCAGTAGCCAGCGAAACAGCTGCCCACTCAAGCGGTTGATCTGTTTGTGCATTTCGCTTTTCAACTGCTGATACGCCCGGCTGTCATTGGCCAACCTGGACCAGATAGCTGCAGGCCCCTGGGGGCTGGGAGCCAGGAAAGGTTCGCCCTGGTAACACTCGTGCTCCAGGTGGTAGAGCAGTTGGGCAATGAAGTAGGCATCGTCCAGCACCAGGGCCAGCTCCATGAGGTGCTGCAGATAGGGCACGTAGGCATTTACCAGCGGCAGGGCACAACAAAGCTTGAGCACGGCTGCTTTCACCTGCTGCTGCTCCCTGCCTGCCAGGTAGAGCCACCCCAGTTTGCCCAGCAACTTTTTGGGGCCTTGCTGCATCAATTCCAGGGCCGTATCATACAGGGATTGATTACCGGCCTTTTCCAGCAGTTGTCTCAATCTCTGAGGACACAGGCTCAGGAGGGTTTTACGCTGCTCAGCAGAGAAGCTTTTTTCCTGGGCCCAATAGCAGGAAGCAGCTGCCATCTGGCGTACAAAGGGCAAATTTTCTGCTTGCACAACCTCCTCCCACAGGCTTCCGCCTGTGCCGTAGCCGTGGAAATGGCCAGCAGAACACCTCCCCACTGCAGCCAGCCAGTGGTAGCGCTCCTCTGTGCTGGAAGGAGGCCCCAGCCGGAGCAGCCCTTCCTCTGCAGCAGGCAGCTGGTGCTCGGCCAGCAGACGAAAAACACGCCTTATGGGCAAAACGGGAGCAGCAGGCTTTCTTCCCTGTATTTCTGAGCTAAGCCGCTGCAACAGTGCTCCGGGTTTCATCGCCCTGCGTGTGGCCAGGTCATACAGTTGAGACACAGCAGAAGCCCCGGGCTGGGTACCGGGTACAAAGCCCTGCGCCCCTATGGAAGCTATTTCTGCTTCAAAGGCCGTGATGGCCCTGGCCTGGTCCTGGCCCACCTCCCATTTCATCTCCTGCAGCTGCCCGCACACCCTTCCCTGGCGTTTGCGCAAA
This sequence comes from Bacteroidota bacterium, assembly GCA_003696835.1. GTDB lineage: Bacteria > Bacteroidota > Bacteroidia > J057 > J057 > J057. The sequence continues at coordinate 1,590 of RFHT01000216.1, read as the reverse complement.
AAATACCCCTCCTGCTGCTTACACAAGGCGAGCTCCAACACCTCATGCTGCTTAGCAGCATGCTGAAAAAAGGCTTGTTTGAGTGTTTTCAATTTATTTGAGTGTTTTCAATTTGAATTTATTTGTTATTTTTCCCGTCTATTCAATCAGCCAATATCTTGAGTGTACATCCGCAAAGTGTTCATTTCCCCATTGCATTCCTCCTACTTGCCGGAGGCATATACCTCTACGGCCTGTTGAAACAGCAGGCATTTTACAACAAGATGGGCTACTTGCTGCATGTACTGGGCGTGTGTGCACTGGCGCTGGCAATTTTTACAGGCAGGTATGCTTCGGGCCAACTGGCGCCTCCCCTCACATTCGAACACCTCCTCAACAGGCATGAATGGCTGGCCTACCTCAGCATATTACTGTATGGCCTGATGCTGGTGTGGCAATACCTGCGGGCTTCCCGCATGAACAAAGCCGAACATACTGCTTTTGTGTGTGTGTACCTGCTGGCCTCTGCCCTACTGGTATATGTGGCATTTTTGGGCGGAAAAATGGTGTATGAATATGGTGCAGGTGTACATGCTCAATGAATCCGCCCGGATCCGTACTAAATTGATTTGTGGTACCTATCAATATAAGGCCGAACATACAGTTTTGCAAATAAAAAACTCACAAGTGGCAAATATTCCAAGCTTTTAACCCCCAAGCGCTATGAATCCGCTTTTCTCATCTATTCGCATCCTTTGGCTCAGCAGTTGCCTGCTGCTGAGCAGCCAGTTTTCCCAGGCCCAGGCTGTTTATTTTCCGGAGGCAGGTGCTGACTGGGCCCAAAGGCAGCCCGCCGAGTTGGGCCTGGATGCCCAAAAACTGCAGGCCGCCGTGGACTTCGCCCTGGCCAACGAATACAGTGGGCCACGGGATTTGCGCATGGCCATCCTCAAAGGTTTTGAGCGCGAACCTTATCACGAAATCATCGGGCCGGTAAAAAAACGCGGCGGCCCGGCGGGCATGATCCTCAAAAATGGGTATGTGGTGGCCAAATGGGGGGATACCCGGCGGGTGGATATGACCTTCAGCGTTACCAAAAGCTATTTGTCCACCGTGGCAGGGCTGGCCCTGCAGCAGGGCCTCATCGCCTCTGTACACGACCCGGTGGCCAGCTATGTATGGGACGGCACCTTCGAAGGGGCACACAACAGCCTGATCAGCTGGGACCACCTCCTCACCCAGTCATCGGACTGGAGCGGGCAGCTGTGGGGGGGCTACGACTGGGCCGACCGCCCGCCCCGGCAGGGCGGCCTGGACGAGTGGCGCGCCCGCCGGCTCAACCCGCCCGGAACCGTCTTTGAATACAACGACGTGCGCGTCAATGTGCTGGCCTACAGCCTGCTGCAGGTATGGCGCAAGCCCCTGCCACAGGTGCTCAAAGAAAACATCATGGACCCCATAGGGGCTTCTACTACCTGGAGGTGGTATGGATACGAAAACTCCTGGGTGACCCTGGACGGTCTGCGCATGCAGTCGGTCAGTGGTGGGGGACACTCCGGAGGTGGCATCTTCATCAGCACCGAAGACCATGCCCGCTTTGGACTGCTCTTT
>RFHT01000215.1 GCA_003696835.1 Bacteroidota bacterium | reverse complement strand
TGCATCCTACATCTTGCATCCTGCATCCTACATCTTGCATCCTGCATCTTGCATCCTGCATCTTGCATCCTGCATCTTGCATCCTGCATCTTGCATCCTGCATCCTGCATCCTGCATCCTGCATCTTGCATCCTGCAAGCCTACTCCCCCCGCACAAAGGCCTCCAGTCCCCGTATCAGCTGGCGGAATCCTTTGCGGTCAACCAAATTGTTGACAAAGAAATAAACCTCCGTGTCCCTGGCGGGATGGGAGATACTGAAGAGCTCAAAGCCCCGCATGGAACCGTCCAGGTTGACCGATGCGCCCATGAAGTGGCGGGCGTGTTGGGCGTCCAGCACCTGCCCGGAACGCACATAGCGGTAAAAGCTGCGCAGGTCGGCCAGGGTGCTGTACATGCCGCCGCTGCCCTTGACCAGCCAGGAGGTGGGGCCCCAGTTGGGCGGGATATTGGGCAGGCCCACTTTCTCCGGGCCGCCTCCCACGGCAAAATCGCTGAGTTTCAGGTCCCGGTGCTCGCCATACTCGCCCGTGCGCGACATGCCGGCCGGGTCCAGAAAGTGTTTTCGTATAAAGGCATAATACCCCATGCCCGAAACCCGCTCAATGATGGCTGCCAGCAAGCCGAAGGCTGCATGGGAGTGCTGCTGTTCGTTGCCCGGTTCAAACAAAAGCGGAATATGGAGCAAGCGTTGCTCAGCCGTTTCCCGGCTGACCCAGGCCAGGTCGGGGTCCCAGTCAGCTTCAGTGTCAAAAAAATCGGGCAGGCCGCTTTGGCCGCTCATCAGGTGGCGAATGCGCATGCCCTGGCGGTCGGGAGGTACGGCCTCAAAAAAGCGGGTAATGGGGTCGTCCAGGGAGAGCTTGCCCTGCTGGTCGAGCAGCAAAATGGCCGCCACGGTAAAGTCGATGGGCCGCGACCCTATGCCAAAAATGGTGTTTAGCGAGTTGGGCACGCCCAGCTCTGCATTGGCCATGCCAAAGGGCCGTGTGATCAGCGCTTTGCCCTGCTTTTTTACCGTCACCAGACCGGCCATGCCCCTTTCTTCCAGCGAATCAATGACAGCCGCCAGGTTTTCTGCCGTAATGTGCAGCCTGGGCTCCGGCTGCTGTTCCCTCAGCTCGGTAATGCCCTCCTGATCCAGGGCCACGAACAAATTTTTTTGCTGTTGCCCATCGGAAAATAAAAACAACAAGCCCTCCGGGTTTCCTTCTATGCCCACATCTTGCAGGTAGGGTTTAAAATCCCGGCGGAGGGCTTCCAGCCTGGCCAGCAGGGCCTGGCGGTCGCCCACTGCGGCGGGCTTCATGGCCTCATCAATGAAGGCCTGTACGGAGGCTTCGCCTTCGGCTTTTAAAAATTCCAGCACGGCTTTTTCAGCTTTGAGGTAGTGGGCCGGAGGCTGCTGGGCCTGCAGGCCGTAAGTGAGGCTGAGCAGAAATGCGAACAGGATAAAATACGGTTTCATGGCGGTTAGGAAATTGTAAAGTAAACGAATCAAAAGAGACCCTGTATGCCCCATTTTTTGTAGAAATGAAGCAGGAACGCATATTAGAAGAAAACCGGCTAAAAATGTGTTAAGGACTTGTTAAAACACATTCAAAAAGGGAAATCGGCCGTTTTTTTTTCTCCCAAGCAGCCATCTGTTTTCCTTGTTTGTACAGCTGGCGGGGCAGATTTGCCCGTATATTCAATAAATCTATTGAATAATAAGATTATTGTTTAATTTTGCCCACATGGACAAGAACGCATACAAAGACGCCATTTACGGGCAGGTGGCCCAGCTGGCGCGTGGGTTGAGCAATCCGCACCGCCTGGAGATGCTGGATTTGCTGGCCAACGGGGCCAAGACGGTGGAGCAACTCGCCCGGGCTGCCCGTATCAGCACGGCCAACGCCTCGCAGCACCTGCAGGTGCTCAAACACGCGCGGCTGGTGCGCAGCCTGCGCAAGGGGCATTTTATTTACTATTCGCTCAGCTCTCCGGCCGTGTATGGGGTGGTCAAGGCCTTTCGCGAACTGGCCATTGCCCAGCATGCCGACACCCGCAGCACCATAGAAGATTTTCGCAAGCAATACCAAAGCGAGCAGACCCTTACGCTGGAAGCTGCCCTGGGGCTGGAGGACGTGTGCCTCATAGATGTGCGGCCGGTGGAGGAGTTTGAGCAGGGCGCCATACCGGGGGCTGTATCTGTTCCCATAGCGGAACTGGAGGAGCGGGTGTGGGAACTGCCCACCGACAAGCTGATTGTGGCTTACTGCCGGGGTACGGCCTGCACCTACGCCGATGAGGCGGTGAAACTGCTGCGCGGCCGGGGGTTCCGTGCTGCGCGTATTGAAGAAACTTACATGGATTATCTCATGCAAGAACAAGGCAAATAGCATGGAGAAGGTGAAACTGGGCTTGAGGGAGAACTGGCAGCAATTTAGCCTGCTGGTGCTCATCAATGCCTTTGTAGGAGGTATGGTGGGGCTGGAGCGGAGCATATTGCCCGAAATGGCGGAGGCAGA
>RFHT01000214.1 GCA_003696835.1 Bacteroidota bacterium | reverse complement strand
CCTGCCCCGGAGAACTCTCCTCCTTTTCAAGGAGGAGTTGGAGGTGGTTAATACAAGTCATTGAAAATGAACAACTTACAACAATTTTTTTCACCCTGTGGATGCTGAATAGGTACCCTGCACCTCATATATCAATACACATGAACTTTAATACCGCCAACAGAACCTACCGCCAGCTCATGGGAAACGGCCTGATTTATTCCGTTCCGCGTTTTCAGCGGGATTACAGCTGGAAAGATTCCGAGTGGGACGATCTGTGGCAGGATATTGAGGCCCTTTTTGAGACAGATAACGGTCGCGAACACTATATGGGCTACCTGGTACTGCAGTCGGGCGATAATAAAAATTTTGATGTAATTGATGGGCAGCAACGGCTTACTACCTTAAGTCTCATCATACTGGCCATACTCAAAAGCCTCAAGACACTGATTGAACAAAAGATTGATCCCGAAAAGAATCAACAGCGGCTCGAACAACTGCGTGCATCATTTATCGGCTACCTGGACCCCGTTACCCTCATTGCCAAAAGTAAGCTCAACCTCAACCGTAATAACGACAATTTGTATCAGCGATACCTGGTTGCGCTGGAACCTGCTCCCAGAAGAAACCTCAAAGCTACCGAACACCTCATGCGAAAAGCCTTTGAGTGGTTTTTGGATAAGGTAAAACAGCGATTCGAACACAATATGAGGGGCGAAACTCTTGCACAGTTTGTAGAAACAATTTCGGACAAACTCTTTTTTACAGTTATCACGGTAAATGATGAACTGAATGCCTACACGGTATTTGAAACCCTCAATGCACGGGGGGTTAAGCTTTCCTCCACCGACCTGCTAAAGAATTACCTCTTTTCCATCGTTGACCGGGCAGGAGCCGATGAGCATGAAATGAAAAGGCTGGATGAGTTTTGGGAGGAATTGATTGGAGTAATCGGAAGTGGAAGCCTGCCCGATTTTCTCAGGGCCTACTGGAACAGCAAAAACAAATTTGTCAGGCATTCAGCCTTGTTTAAGCACATAAAAGCCCATATTGCTACCCGGGAGCAAGTATTTCAGCTCGTCAGGGACTTGCAGAGAAATGCCGAGGTGTACGCAGCTTTGCCCAATGCGGAAGACGATCTGTGGAAGCCTGAGCAACGCCCCTATATCAAACTCTTGCGAATGTTTCATGTGCGGCAGCTCTATCCTTTATTGCTGGCTGCTTATGAACACCTCTCAGAAGGGGATTTTACCTCCCTGCTGCATGCTTGCTGCGTGATTTCTTTCCGCTATAATGTAATTGGCAACCTGGCTACCAATGATCAGGAAAGGGTGTATAACCAGGTGGCCATGAAAATTTCCGGAGGCCAAATACGGCGCATACAAGAGGTACTCATGGCTTTGAAGCCGATTTATGTCTCTGATGACAAGTTCAGGAACGACTTTGCCGCCAAAGAATTGCGCACTACCCAAACCCGCAACAAGCGCATTGTACGATATGTGCTCACCGAAATTGAACGCCACATTTCGCGCAATGACTATGATTTTGAGAGCGATACCTTTGACATTGAGCACATCATGCCTGAAAAGCCGGAAAATGGATGGGAGCACATTTCGGACCAGGATCACGAAGCTTTTTTGTACCGTTTGGGAAACATGACCCTGCTGAGCAAAACGGTAAACCGGGAGCTCGGCAATGCGCCCTTTGAAGCCAAACGAGCAGCCTATGAAAAAAGCAACTTCCTCATTACGAGCAGCATTGCAGCCCATAACCAGCAGTGGAATCCCGAACGCATAGCCGAACGCCAGCGGTGGATGGCCAAACAGGCAACAGCCATCTGGAGAATCTCCCAACTGGACTGAAGCAGGCAGCAAGGTGGCTGGTTGATGAGCTCCCTGAGCGCCCCAGGGCGCGAAAAAATTGGCAACTGTATCTCCTTAAAGGCATTTGCGCTGCGGCCAGCCTCCTACTGCTTCAGCAGCGGCCGCTGCACCCGGCCGCGCTGGCTGTAGGCCTGCAGCCAGTACAGTCCTTGGGGAAGGTGGCCGGCCGGGATATCCAGGCTGCGCACCGCCCCTGTGTGTTGCCACACCAGCTGCCCCAGTTGGTTGAACAGCAGCAGCCGGTTCAGCACCACCTCCGATTCTACTCTGATGAGGTCCTCAAAGGGATTGGGATACAGCCTGAGTGCAAAGGCCTGCCCCTGCTCTATGCCCACATCCTGCAAAATTCGGACACAGTAATCCTCTACTTCGCCCAGGTTGTACAGCTCGCAGGCCCCTGGTGGGCTGCCGCCCCCCAGCGGGTCCACAAACTTCATGGCTATGCGCATGCGCGTAATGCCCGGCTTTGCCGTTGGTGGCACAAATATTTCCACGGTATGTGAATCGCGCGAAGCTATACCTGCGTCAAATACCCGCTCTGTGCCTTCATCGAACAGGCCGTCGTGGTCGAGGTCCAGCCACACGCGCCAGTATTCGTTGAACGCCTGCTGGCTGAAGCCGGGCACCAGGGTAAGGGTAAAAGCGCCGCCGCGCGCTACCTGAAAATCCATGCCGGTGAAATCGCCATAGCCATTGTTGGAGCCACTGCGCACCTCCAGGGTATCAGCCGGAGCAAGCATACGCACCTTGTCGATCCATTCAAAGGCACTGTTTTCGGCCGAGGCCGGGCAGTAGGTGCTGTCCACACAGGCCCCACAGCCTTTGGTGGTAAACTCGCTGAGGGAGGAAAATGCGCTGCTGGAGTCGGCGGCGCAAACTGCCTGTATTTGCCATTCGTAAGTGGTGCAGCTCATGAGATCTGTTAGCAGTACCTGGCTGAGGGTGTCAGCAGCAAAAACTTCGGCCCAGTTGGTACTGCCTGTGGGTCTGTACCGCAGGTGAAATTCCTGGCTGTTAAAACGCCCTTCCCAGCCCAGCTGTGCGCGGGTATCGTCCAGCACAAAGGCCTGGGTATTCCAGGGAGTGGCGCAAAAGCTGCTGTCAGTGCGCACGTTGATACAGTAGTCTTCCACTTCGCCAAACTCTATGAGGCTGCAGGGAGTGGGCGGGTCGCCTCCCGAAAAGGAGCTGACAAAGGCCATGCTCACGCGCATGCGCGTGTTGCCGGGCAGGGCCTGCGGCGGCAGCCGCAGGCTGCCGCTCACCTCTCCTTCTATGCCCCTGCCGGGATCGAACACCAGCTCATCGGCGTCCTCAAAATCGCCATCCTGGTTGAGGTCTATCCAGATGCGCCAGTATTCCTGAAACAGAAAAGAACCCGAAAAACCCGGATTCAGCTTTACGGGATAATTCACATCCACCAGCAACTCATAAGCCGGGCTGCTGAAGTCGCCATAGCCGCCGTCATTGCCACTTTCATTCACAAGCGGCCCTATCTGCACAGCTGCTATCCATTCGTTTTCACTGTCCTGCCCACTGGAAAGACAATAGTCGGTGTCAATACAAAACCCACAACCGCTGGTGCGAAAGCGCAGGGTGTCGGAAAAAGCACTTTCTTCATTGCCACACAGGGTTTTAATCCTCAGCTCATAGGGCGTACAGGGCTGCAGCTGGTCGATGTTAGCCGTGGTATCCTGTACCTGCATGCTTTGCCAGAGGGTATCGGCCTGCTGGCGGTATTGCAGCTCATATCCCTGGGCAGCAAATACGCCTTTCCACAGCAATTGCACCCTGCTTTCACCCGCATCGGGCACCCCCAGAAACACCGGCGGGTCGCAGCAGCCTTCGGTAAGGAACTTTTTGGGAGAGGAAAACCCACTGGAGGCGGTATCACATTGAGCTTCCACGCGGAAGAAATAGGAGGTGCAGGGCGAGAGGCCGCTGAGATCGAAAAAGTTGGTATCCACCTGCACTTGCTGCCAGTTGGTGTCGCTTTCGGGGCGGTATTGCAGCAGGTAGCCGTTGGCGGGGCGCAGGTCTTGCCAGTTGAGGCGCACGCTGGTATCCCGCCTGCGGCTTACCCGCAGGTTGTAGGGGATTACGCAGTCGGAAAGGTTGCTGCAATAAGTCTGCACCATTTGCAGGCACTTATTCAGGTTGAGCCGGCCTCCACTTACGGTGCGCCCCTGCAGATCGGGCAGGGGGTCGGTACTTTGCAGCAGAAAGCCTTTGAGCAGCAGCAGGGTGCTTTCCGGCTCATTTTTGAGTTGGGAAAGCAGGTTGGGGCAGGCAGCAGCCAGCATCAGGGCAATGGCTCCCGTAACGTGGGGAGTGGCCATGGAAGTACCGGTGAGATTGCCATAGCCCTGGTCGGGGAAGGTGCTGAGGATGCCGGTGCCGGGAGCTCCCAGGTCGATGGATACGGCCCCGAAGGCAGCCCGGCTGCTGAGTTCATCGGTGGGGGTGGTATTGGTAACGCCAATGAGGAAGTCGCTGGTGCAGCGGGTGGGGATGTCGCCGGCCTGCTCCACGTCAATCAGGCTGTTGGCAGTGGCCCCCGCATTGAGCACCCCTGCCTGCCCCAGGGCGTCATAAACCGCACACCATATTGGAAAGTCTTCGGGCAGGCCTCCGTTTACGCCAAAGGAGGCGTTGGTAGCCACCACAAAGGCGCCCTTTTGCCCGGCGGTCTCATTGTAGAGGCTGCGCATTTCGAGCACATACCCATAAGCTGCTACCGCTTCGGCTTCATCGGTAGAAGAGCCCGCAACGGGCATGATTTGGGTATTCCAGCTCACCCCGCTGATGCCCAGGCCATTGTTGCCCCGGGCAGCCGCTATGCCTGCCACGTGGGTACCGTGGTCGTCGGGGGGGATGATCCCGGACTGCTGTATGCTGTTCCATCCGTCGTAGTCATCCACATAGCCGTTGTTGTCGTCGTCGAGGTTGTTGCCGGGAATTTCGTTGTGGTTTTTCCAAAACTGCAAATCCTGGTGGGTGAGGTCCACGCCTACATCAATAATGGCCACCACAAGGGTATCGCCGTGGGAGCTGAGCCCCCCTGTGGCAATGTCCCAGGCTTCGGGTGCGTCTATGTCAGCGTCTTCTGTGCCATTGGCACCGGTATTGTGCAGGTTCCATTGTTCGTGAAAGCGGGGGTCGTTGGGAAAAGTGGCCTGGCTTTTTCTTTGCGATAGATAATGGTTAAATTGGGCCAACTGCACCTGAGGCAGCGCACGCACGTATTTGAGCACGTACGCTGAGGCGTAGCGCCTGGCATCAAAAGCGTATAGGTAGAGGTTCATGCGCTTTGAGAGGGTGCGGCGGCGCACCAGCAAAGGCCCCTCCGCGCTGGGTTGCCAGCGGGCGGGCGGCTGCAGGCCATGCTCAAACATGAGCATGATTTCGCCCTGTTTGTACCCGGCTTTGGGTTGGGCATGAAGTAAAGAAAAACATACAAATGCAATCAACAACAAGCTTAGGCGTAAAGAAAGGGAGGTGTGAGAATTGTTCATGTTAATAATTTGCAGCTTCAATGAAGTAAAATAAACGTATTTTTAGTGAAAGAAAAATCCATTTGAGCATGCATTTTGGCTGTTCTTTCAAAATCTCCATATTCGCATGTGCATTATCTTGACATACACTAGCTCGAATCAAATCTATGAATGAACGAACGCTGTATATCTGGCTGCTTGCCCTGCTGATGACAGGTACTGCCTACGGCCAACGGGCCGAACACCTCAGCCAGCAGGTGAATTCTGAATACGAAGAACGGGAACCCATTCTTTCGCCCGATGGCAAGACGCTGTATTTCTGGCGCAGGTCCACCCCTGCCAACACCGCCGGCCTGCCCGACCCGGGAGACATCTGGGTATCCCGCCTGCTGGGCGACGGCAGCTGGACATCGGCCGTGCGGGTGGGGCCGCCCCTCAACACCGACGGGCACGACTTTGTGTGGCACGTGGGGCAAGACACCCTCTGGATCAACCAGGTAGCTCCGGGCGGGCGTGAAGCCGGCATGAAGTATTCGGTCAAAAACCGCAATGGCTTCTGGGGAAGGCCACAGCCTGCCTACATACGCGGCTTTGTTTATGAGGGCAATTACAAGGACTTTTTCATGGGGCCGGGCAGGGTGATGCTGCTGCCCAATGAAGGCAAAGACAGCTATGGAGAAACGGATATTTATGTGTGTTTTCCCATCAATGACACGGCCTGGTCAAAGCCGCTCAACCTGGGTCCCGTCATCAATACGGCTGGCGACGACGACGCCCCTTTTCTCGCCCCCGATGGCGTCACCCTTTATTTCAACAGCAATGGCCACGGCGGCTTTGGCGACCACGACGTTTTTGTATCAACCCGCCTGGACGACAGCTGGCAAAACTGGAGCGAACCCGTCAACCTCGGCCATCCCATCAACACGCCGGGCTACGACTTTGATTTTGTGATCACAGCTGATGGCAGCTATGCCTACTGGGGGTCGGAGAGTGGCAGCTATGGCAACAACGACATTTTTCGACTTCCCCTCAAAAGCTGTGAACTCGATGTATATCCCGAAGGCAACCACACCGTATGCCGGGGAGAAACCTTTGTGCTTGAGGCCGGCTTTACAGATGAAAGCGATGTCACTTTTCAATGGAAAAAGGACGGCAACATCATTCCCGGCGCCACCGGCCGCCGGCTGAACATAACAGAGCCAGGCAGCTACAGCCTGGTAAAGGTGCGCAACAAATGCGTGGTGGAGTCGCCCCCTCAGCGAATCCGGTTTATTGATCCCCCCCTGGCTGAAATCAAAAGCTATTCAGAAATAATCTGTCTGGACGACTCCATTCGCCTGCGCACAACCAGCCAGAATGGAGTCACCTACCAGTGGCAACGCAACGGCCTGGACATTCCCGGTGCCAACCGCGCCATATACTGGGTGAAGACTCCCGGTACCTACAGCGTAAAAGTGGCCAACAGCAGCTGCGAAAGCGTGTCGGAACCCATAGAACTCAAGCGCTTTCAGCCCCCGGTGGTATTCCGGGCCAGCGACACCCTGCTGCAGTCTCCCCTCATTATTCCCCAGTGGGTGTGGACCAACAAGCTCGAAGCCCGAAAAGGCACCCAGTACCTCAAGGACCTGGCCGTATCTCCCGAAGGCAGTGCCGTGGTACTGAGCCTGGTGGCCGACCAGCGCGGCCGCATCACCGAATACATCGCCAGGTATTTTCCCGAAGGACCTTACCGCTTTGAACTGCCTGCCCGCAAGGTGGATGACCTCAGTCCGCGCTTCCTCGATGTAGATGCCGAAGGCAACATCATAGTGACCCGCAATGAAATTTACCTGAGCAAATACCGCCCCGACGGCAAGCTGCTCTGGCGCATCGACCAATCCATTGATAAGGTGTGTGGAGTAGCTACTGACGAAATCGGGAATATCTATACCCTGGGCCGCTACCGGGATACCATCCGCTTTGAAGGCAGGGCCTACCCCGCGACCAAAAGGGGCAGCATGTTTTTGGCCAAACACAGCCCCAGTGGCGACCTGCAATGGGTGCGCACCATGTCGGTGGACTGGTACAAATACGATTTTGGCAATGCTTTGCAAACCGACTGCCAGGGCAATGTGTACCTGGCGGGCGGATACTCCAGTATCGCCAATTTCCGGGAGAAAATCCTGCGCGGCGGCCTCAGGGGTTACAGCTACTTTGTGGCCAAGTACAATGCCAATGGGGATTTTCAATGGGCCAACAAAGTATCCACCGACAAAATGGGCGTGCGTACGCACGACATTTACACCGACTGCCAGGGCAATACCTACCTGCTGTTTAATTACCTCATTCAAAAATACGACAAAGGGGGAAAGCTGCTGTTTGAAAAACACCTCAAAGCCCCAGGTGCTCCCCGCAATGCCCGCATTGCAGCCAACCAGGTAGGCGATTTGTTTCTCGTGGGCATTACCCAGGACAAGGGAGAGTTTTTTGTTACCAAACTCGACCACAAGGGCAATCAGGTAATGCTGTGGATGGGCAAAGGCGGCAGCGACGCCACGGAGGACCTGCCCCTGATCGACAGTGATGCCAGCGGCAATATTTATGTGGCCGGCATCTCCAAATCGGGTGATGCCCCGCCGGGTACCATGCTGGCTACCCGCCGCAAGTCAGACGCCTTCATTGCCAAATACGGCAAAATCAAACCCAAACTGGTACCGGAGGCCATCACCATTTGTCCGGGAGAGCCGGTGCGCCTCATGACCAGAGAAGAAAAAGGGGTGAGCTATCAATGGCTGCGCAATGGGGAACCCATTCCCGGCGCCATTACGGCTTCCCTGCTGGTGCAGGAAGCAGGCGACTACCAGCTCCTGGCCATTGCCGCTCCCTGCCAGCGCACCTCCCCTGTGCAAAAAGTGATGGTGGACTGCGGCAACAAACCCCCTGCCCTGCCACCGCCCCCACCACCGCGTGTAAACACCCCCCCGGTGGCTGCCAGCAGTAGGCCTTCTGAGCTGAGGCGCGACGCCAACGGGCGGCCTGTGCGACTGCGCAACCGGCGCATTAAACCCCAGGATGACATCCTCATCAGCAACCCCAAGGTGACGATCTCCCTCTGGGACCACGGCGCCGACGACCAGGACACCATCTCGCTCAATATCAACGGGGTATGGGTGTTGCAAAACTACCGCCTCCGAAAGGAGAAAAAGGAAATTGAGTTTACCTTCGATCCGGCTGAGCCCTACAATGTGATCATACTCTATGCCCACAACCTGGGCCGCGTGCCCCCCAACACGGCTTCTATCATGATAGACGACGGCATCAACCAGCAAACTACCCGCCTGCGCTCCAACCTCAACAGCAATGGCTCCATCAATGTGCAGTTGGCTGGCAGCCGGGGCAGATGGAGGAAGTGAGAGGGGGTGGCAGGGGACAGGATGCAGGTAGCAGGATGCAGG
>RFHT01000213.1 GCA_003696835.1 Bacteroidota bacterium | reverse complement strand
TACGACGCCTGTGCCGCTTATGTGCCCTTTTATGAACTGCAAGACACCAATGCCCACTCCCTGAGTGTGGCATGCGCCTGCCAGGACACCGCTATTGACCTGAGCGCCCGGCTGAGGCCCTATACCCAGGTCAGGCAGTTGGTGTTCAGGTGTGAAGCCAGGCATTTTGACCAGATCCCCCGCATGCCTGCTGTCACCCACCTCACCTCCGAAGTAATAACGCCCAATATCCTGGCATTTCCCAACCTGGAGGTGTATCACAACAAAACCTACCTCGAACAACCCGTCCCCAACCAAATCCTGTTTTTGCCCAAACTCAGAGAAGTGGTCCTATTCAATGCCACCCGCTTTTCCTCCCTCCTCGGCACCAAACCCCTGGAGGTGTTCAAGATGAGCTTTCAGAATACCGCCTCCCACCGCATTCAGCTCCCCCCCAATTTGCACACCCTCAAAAACCTCACAGCCCTCAACATACAGGACATTGACCTGGCCCTCTTTTCCAATTTTGAACACCTCCAGAGCCTGCAAAGCCTCAGGCTCTCCAGGGTACTGTGGGCGCGAATCCCCCAAACGCCGGGCCAGTGGCCCAGGCTGAAATCGCTGGAACTCTCCGAGGTGCGCCTGCGCGGCCAAATACCCGATATATTTGAGCACCTGGACAGCCTCCAAAGGGTGTATATCAGCGAAACCAACGTATCAGCCCGCTCATTTATCCATATATGCAAGGCCCCCAACTTAAAGGCGCTCACCCTCAGCTTTTGTGAACTGGAGACCATACCCGACGAAATAGGTCAGCTCAGCAACCTTCACACCCTCATCATTACCACTGAGCAGCACAGCATTGCCAATACGCTTACCCTGCCCGCATCGGCCGCCAATCTCACCAGCCTGAAATCTGTTTTCCTCAGCACCAACGCCCGGCAATTCCCTCCGGCCCTGCTCAAACTGAGCAATACCCTGGAGTCCATTGCCATCAAAGATGAAATCGGCAGCATTCCGCCCGAAATAGGCAACTTCTCCCGCTTAAAGGTCTTAAAACTAAACAACTGCGGACTGAGCAGCCTGCCACCCGAAATTCAGCAGCTGGCCGGCACCCTGGAAGAATTGCACCTGGCGGGCAACCAATTTGACCAGCCCAGCCGACAACAAATTGCCCGCTGGCTGCCAGGCACCGCGATTTTTTTCTAGGCAGCGCTTTTCCCGCCTTCCCGCTGCCCAAGCGCTATTTCTCCCCCCCCACAGTTCCCCTTAATAGTGTCTGATATGGAAGCGACACCAGGCAAAATCAGACTCACAGAGGAACAGGTTTCTGCCCATACAGGTAACCTTTCCGCCCTGCAAGGTATTGCCTAAATAATCACCCTATAACAACTAACCTTATGAAGACTTTACTCATTAGTCTCAGTTTGATTTTTGCCTGTGGGCTTGGCCTCGCCCAGGAAAAAGCCCGTTACACCCAATCCGCGCCCGAAATTGAGACCATCAAACAGCTGGAAGCTGCCTACAACTCGGGCCTATGGGACAAGTATGCCACCATCTATGCTGCTGATGCAAGCATTGACCATAATGGATTTGTGGCAGATTCTAAAGATTTGGTAGCCGGACTCCAAAGAACGATACAGTCAACCTCTTTTTATCAACTTCAGTATCTTCAGGAAGAACTGGAACGGATCATCAATGACAGAGGAGAAACTTGGGTAAATGCCTGGGGAATGTGGCAGGCAGTCATTCCTGGAAGAAGGGATACCCTGCACATTCCCGTACATTCAACCTTTGAATTTGATGAAGAGGGAAAGATCAGCCGCGAATTTTCCTACTACGATATTACCAAAATAACGAATGCCCTGGCTGCTGCACAGTATGGAAGAGATGGGCTCATCTACATACGGGAGGTGCATATACGGGAAAACAAAGTGGATATCTACAAGCAGATCATGAATCAATTCAGGGATCTACTCGATGAACTCAATATACCCTCCATGTACTGGATTTCTGCCATGCGGGATGACCGCATCATCTATCACAATATTCCCATCAACTCGCTGGCCGATATCGATCAGTTCAATGTGGAGAACTCCCGGACCATGCCCATGCTTACAGAGGCAATAGGAAAAGAAAAACTGGGCAACTGGCAGACGCAGATTGATGCCGCCACCGAAAAATCTCAGGATTATGTGGTGCGCCGGGTGGCAGACTTATCCTACTGGCCTGAAAGCGAAAAAGGAAAATCGGGAGAAAACACTTACTTCAACATGTACGAACTTGAATTTGACCAGCATAAATACGAGGACCACCTTGCCTTCATCCGGGACGTCGTGGCCCTGGCCCGTGAGGTAAACAGCCCCCTGCCTTTCAACTATTTCGAGTATGTGCTGGGAGGTACACCCTCTAAGGTATTTATCGTTGAATATGCAAAGGACAAGGCAGATTACGAGCGCCGCCATGCCGAAGAAAACAAGCTCTTTGACAATGAAGAGGGCCGGGCCTTACATCAGCGTATAGAAAGCCTCTACACCACCTTCAAGGCAGTTCCCGGCAGCTTATTGCCCACAATTTCTCGCCCCAAACCCATCAACTAGACAAGGGCTTGAAGCACACAGCAGGGTTTATCCACCTGATGGTGGATAAACCCTGCCTGCCGTTTCCCCTGCCCCAAGATTTGCCTCCGGCAAATCGTCCTAATCGTCGCAATCCACCGGCACGTCTTTTACCTCGCTCTTGGTATCCAGTATGTTGTCCATCACCGATACTCCGCGCACATAAATTTCGATGTAATCCGGGCCCGTTTCGGCAATGAGGCCGCTGCCGCTGGCAAAATGGTACTGAGTGGCAATTTCCGGCCCTGTAAGGGAGGAACCATCCCGCTGGAATTTGCCCTTGATCCTGAATTTTTGAACGAAAGGCACCTGCACATTCGAATATGTCTGGTAGGCATCATACACCAGGGAGGCCCTGCCCGCTGGTACACTCACCCGCCTTTTGGAGAAGTAGGTTTTGGTTTGTTCGGTGCTGAACATCTGGCCGCGGGTGCTGGTTTTTCTGGCTTCCACCGACACCTCCAGGGAAGTCTCCACTGTACCCGACACACTGCCGCCATTTCCAAAAAAGCTGGCCTCGGCCGTGGCTGTAGCCGAAGCCCCGGTAGTGGAGGTCACCCGCCCGGCAAAGCCTATGGCCTCCTCATAGCTGGTAGAAAAAGTGGTGGTTTCGCTTACCTCTATCCCCACCTCCTGCTCCAGGGTGCCGCTGGCGCAGTTTTTCAGGGTACTGTTAAAGCCAAATGAAGTCGTAGCCGCCGGCAAAATGGGCGCCAGATGCCGCGTATCGATCAGCTCTACCTCCCAGTCTATGTCCAGCGATATGATTCTGAAATAAGCAGGCCCACCCCTCAGCTGCGTCGTCCAGCTCTGCTCCTTTCTTTTGAGAAAGTTGCCCTGCATATCGCGAAAGGTGTAGCCCAGGCCCGGGCTCCGCTCTATGCGAAACTTGTAGCGGGGATGCAGGTTATGGAAGTTTTCGGTATAGGAATACACCCCCGACTGCCTCAGCGAGCCGTCGTTGTCATCTATGGCCAGGTAGCGTTTGGAGTAGGCCGAGTAGATGGCGTAGGTATTGGCCTCATTGGGAAACTTCTGGAAATAAAACTGCGCATAGGTTTTGTGAGGGGAAAAATCAAAGTACGGGTCTGCAGTAGTAGAGCGAAACCACCTGTACACCCTGGCATTGTTGCGGTGGCGGGGCGTCATGGCCACGTTGTCGGTGTACCTGCCGTCTGAAAATACGATCTGCAGAAAATAAGGCACCCCTTCCTTAAAGGCCACCTCCGTACCCAGGTTCTCCATTTCCGAGCTGGCTGGTACCAGGCGGTTGGCCTGCGACTTAAACGAAGTCTTGCCAAAGTCTTCGGTATAAATGCTTTGACCCTGCTCATTTTTTACCTCTATGCTCAGGCCCACCCCGTCCCTCAGCTCTGCCTCCGCCTCTGCACTCAGGGAAGCCACCGGAACAGAAAGTACCGCCAGGCTGGTAAAGGCATCCACCGGAACCTCCTGGTCGTGATTGCCCCTTTGGGCCGTGGTGCGTACCAATATGGTGGCAGGCTGGTAGGCCTTGCGGGCCAGGTCCCGCACATCTATTTCCACCCCTATATCTCCGGCATACGTTTCGAAGTCTTCGGCTTTGGCACTGCCGCTGGAGTCCACCTCAATGTTGCCTTTTTCAGGGCCGGGATCGGGATCCAGCCGATCTTTTTTGCATCCGTAAATAGAAATGAGCATTGTCAGGGATAGAATCAAAAAATTGTTTAATGAGGTTTTCATGCTTAAAACATTTTGTGGTTTGCCGTTTTGCCGTGAACAGGCACCTGAAAAGTCTGCAGCCTTTTCCTGTGCCACGTACCACAAAACGAATCGCCGGTATGACGATGCCACAAAACTATGTGAGGGGAATTTTCCTGCCTAAAACAGAGGGGGGACAAAAGGGGGACAGGGGAAAAATATGTTGTAAGCCGCTCATTTTCAATGAACCAAAGGAGCGTATGAGTATCCAACATATAGCCCATTATTCCATATAGGGTTTCATGTCATCCAAAGGAGCATCAAAATCATCAGCCATGTAGATTACAAACCCTTTTAATCCACCGGCTTTTCGTTTTTTCGCTAGCTGCTTTTTTGAATTTGACCATGCTAACTCCTTAGCAAGCAGGGATTGAAGCTGCTTTTTTTGGCTCTCAGGCAGTTGGCTAATCAATTGAAGAATTTGATTAAACTCCAGTTTTACTTTTAATTCCATCTTTCAATCAAATATGGTAACTATTCAGCACCCTCAGGGTGAAAAAAAACAATAACAATTGTTGTAAGTTGTTCATTTTCAATGACTTGTATTAACCACCTCCAACTCCTCCTTCAAAAGGAGGAGAGTTCTCCGGGGCAGGCGGCGCAGCCGCCTGCGAACCTTCAACTCCCCTCCTTAGGCCCT
>RFHT01000005.1 GCA_003696835.1 Bacteroidota bacterium | reverse complement strand
GCCCCGGGCTAAAGCCGCGGGGCTAACTTGCCGGGCTCCAGCATCCATCAGTTTTTTTCCTCAAAGCCCCGGGCTAAAGCCGCGGGGCTAACGAACTTCAGTGCCGGGCTGATAGTATCCAAACAATCTGTGAGATGCAAGGGTTATGTTTGATGCCTGCAAAGGCCATGAAGCCTTTGTGGCATTTATCTTTAAACATCCAAATCATACAAGCTCTATGCACTGCATATATCTCAAAGCACGAACCTGGCTACAGCTGCTGCTTATGCTGTCTGTATTTGGTGCGCTTCATTCTGCCAGCGCCCAAAATGGCGTCATCAGCGGGCTGCTGTACAACGAAATCAACCGCAACCCGCTGCCTTTTGGCACCATTTTGCTGCAGGGAACGCCCTATGGTACCTACACCGACAGTGCGGGCAGGTTTGAAATCCGCAACCTGCCGCCCGGCCTGTACAACCTCGAGGCGCGCTATAATGGATTTGAGCCCGTGGTACTGTACGAAATTCAGCTGAGCAATTCCAAGCCCCAGGTGCTGGAGATTGGAATGAAGGAAAAGAATGTGGCCATAGACTCTGTTAACATTGTGGCTTCGCCATTCAAGCAGCCAGAGGAGTCGCCCCTGTCGCTGCGCACCATAGGTACGAATGAAATCAAGCGCTACCCCGGTGGCAACCGCGACATTTCGCGGGTAATTCAGGCACTGCCGGGAGTGGCCAGCACCATCAGTTTTCGCAACGACATCCTCATTCGCGGAGGGGCGCCCAACGAAAACCGCTTTTACCTGGACGGCATAGAAACCCCCAACATCAACCACTTTGCCACCCAGGGCGCTTCCGGCGGGCCGGTGGGCATGATCAATGTGGATTTTATCGGAGAAGTGGATGTGTACTCGGGTGCTTTTCCGGCCAACCGGGGCAATGCGCTGAGTTCAGTCTTTGAGTTCCGGCAGCGGCCTGCCCGCAACGACCGGTTGGGCTTTACGGCTACAGTGGGCGCCAGCGACCTGGCGCTCACGCTGGAAGGGCCTGCGGGCCAAAATGGGGATTTTCTCTTTTCGGCCAGGCGGTCCTATCTGCAACTGCTGTTCAAAGCCCTGAAGTTGCCCTTTTTGCCTACCTACAACGATTTTCAGTACAAGCAAACGATACGCCCCGGCCAGCGGCATGAAATCAAAGTGGTGGGGCTAGGCGCCATAGACGAATTTGCGCTCAACACAGATGCCAATGAAACGGCCTACCAGCGCTATTTGCTCAACAACCTGCCCGTCAACACCCAATGGAATTACACCATTGGAACCAGCTACAAGTACTTTGGGGACGAGGGCTTCTGGACGCTGGTGCTGAGCAGAAACATGATCAATTTCAACACGGAAAAATTTGAGGACAACGACCCTGCCAACACCCAACTGCTGGACTACCGCTCTCAGGAAAGCGAAAACAAGCTGCGGCTGGAATACACCGGCCGTAAAAAGGGCTTTAAGTGGAATGCGGGCATCAACTTTGAATGGGTGCGCTACACCACCGATACCTACAACCAAACGCGTTTTGGCCTCATTGATTTTGAAACCCGGCTCAATTTTGCCAAATACGGCGCCTTTGTACAAGTGAGCCGGCAGTTGCTGCAGGACCGGCTCAGCCTTTCGCTGGGCACCCGGATGGACGGCAACAGCTTTTCGGCAGCCATGCGCAATCCGCTGGAGCAGTTTTCTCCCCGCTTTTCGGCCTCTTTCAGGCTCACGCCTGCCTTTTCGCTCAATGCCAATGCCGGTATTTTTTACCAGCTCCCTCCCTATACGATACTGGGCTACCGCGACAGCCGCACCCAGGCGCTGGTCAATACCAGTACTACCTACATTCGCAACAAACAATTGGTGGCCGGCATGGCCTACCAACTGCCCACCAATACCCGCCTGTCGGTGGAGGCCTACTACAAGCGCTATGACCGCTACCCCTTTTTGCTGCGGGATTCGGTGTCGCTGGCCAATTTGGGAGGAGATTTTGGGGTAATAGGCAATGAGCCGGCCGTTTCGGTATCGGAAGGCAGGACTTACGGCCTGGAAGTGCTGGTGCAGCAGCGGCTGTACCAGGGGTTTTACGGCATCCTGGCCTACACCCTGGGCTGGAGCGAGTTTACTGATAAGGAAGGCCGCTTTGTGCCCTCGTCTTGGGACAGCCGGCATATCATTTCCATCACTGGGGGGAAAAAGTTTGGCGGCAACTGGGAAGTGGGCGCCCGCTGGCGCTTCCAGAGCGGCACGCCCTACACGCCTGCCGATGTGGCTACCTCCAGCCTCATATCGGTGTGGGACTTGCGCGGCCAGGCCGTGCCGGATTACGAGCAGTTGAACTCCCGGCGCATCAGGGGGTTTCACCAATTGGATGTGCGGGTGGATAAAAAGTGGTTTTTTGAGCGCTGGAGTCTGAATTTGTTTCTGGATGTACAAAATGTGTACGGCTACCGCATTCCGGGGCCGCCTGTGCTCAGTGTTCAGGAAAATGAGCAGGGGCAGCCGCTGGTCAGTGCCGACGATCCTGCGCGCTACGCCACTACTTTCCTGGAAAATGACATTGGCATCGTACAGCCCACCCTGGGGGTGGTCATCACCTTCTGAGGATTGGTTTAGATGGGGGGAATTGTTACCTTTGGCTTGATCATATTCCAAGCCTGCCACACATGTACAGATTTATTTTTCTATGTTTTGCGACCTGCTGCCTGCTGGCATGCAGGTCGTTTGAAGCTACGCCTTATGATTTTCCCACCCAGGTGGATACGCGCACCCGGCCCATTGAGATGCAGCAAAAGGGCGTTTTTGCGCCTGAAGGCGCTCAGGTGTATGCCGACAACCAGTTTGACGGTGCCCGGCTGAATGATTTCAGCCAACTGGAGGAGGGCCATTTTCAGGCCACCATTTTGCCCGAAAACAGCCCCATCAATCCCAGTCCGTATTACGCCTTCCGGCTTTGGGCCGACCAGGCCCGTGCCATCAGGCTGCGCCTGCATTACCCCGAATCCAAACACCGCTACTGGCCCAAGATCAGCCACGATGGCCGCACTTGGCAGCGGCTGGACTCGGCGGCCGTGCTGTATCCTCCCGACAGCGTGGACCTCAGCCTGCTGCTGCAGGTGGGCCCCGATACCCTGTGGGTAGCGGCCCAGGAGGTAACCAACTCCGGCCACGTACGGGCATGGTGTGAGTCCATGGCTGCCCACCCGGATGTGTCTTTCTTTTCGGTTGGCCAAAGCGTACAGGGCCGCGACTTGTTTTGCCTGGATGTGGGGCATGGGCCTGCCCGGGGCAAGGAGGTGGTTGCCATTTTGAGCCGGCAGCACCCCCCTGAGGTAACGGGCTACCTGGCCTTGCAGGCCTTTCTGGAGGAAGTTCTGGCCGACCATGCCCTGAGCCGGGCTTTTCGTGCCAAATACCGCCTGCTGGTGTATCCCCTCATGAACCCCGACGGCGTGGACCTGGGCCACTGGCGGCACAATGCCGGCGGCATCGACCTCAACCGCGACTGGGCCTACTATCACCAGCCCGAAACCCGCCAGGTGGCCAACCATCTGGTGCGCACCAGCCGCAGCGACCGCAACCAGGTCATTCTGGGCCTGGATTTTCACTCCACTTATTACGACATCTATTACACATTTGACAACTCAATGGTTTCGTCTATTCACGGTTTTAAGGACTTCTGGCTCATGGGCATAGCCGACGCCATACCGGGCTATCACCCCCACGATGCGCCCAATGTGATTGCGGGGCCGGTGTCCAAAAACTGGTTTTTTACCCAGTTTGGCGCCGAGGGCATCACCTATGAAATTGGAGATGATACGCCCCGGGATTTTATTCGCGAAAAAGGCAAAAAATCAGCCCGCGAAATGATGCAGTTGCTGGTGTTGAGGTGACGGGATGCGGGTGACTTTGGTGGTTAGCCACTTAGGGCACTTAGGGCACGAAGAACAGACAGGTTATTTGATAGAAGAGCAGGCAGATGAGACGAATTAAGCAGATTCTTGCGGATCATCCCCCAGAAAATCAGTGAAAATCAGCGCTCATCAGTGGTTTCAACTTTAGGAAAATATCACTTTACGCTCTCATGGCTAATCAACCAAGCTCAAACTTTGCCCGGCTGGCCTTCGTGCTCTCCTTCGTGTCCTGTGTGATCTTCGTGGCTAATCAACCAAGCTCAAAACTTTGCTCCAATTGGCTTCGTGCCCTCCTTCGTGCTCTTTGTGCGCTTAGTGGCTAATCAACTACTTACCTCTCCTTAAAGGAGTCTCCGCTGCGCTACGATCCCCTATGGGACTTCCACTTCGTTCCAGTACCTTAAAGACATGTTCGACCTGCATCTGATGTCCGCTCTTTACTCCTCCCCTACCTGCTGAGGCAGAGAAATTTCGAGTATGCGTGCGAGCTCAATGAGCATGTGTTGCTCGGAGGTGTCAATATGGCCATCGGCCTGGGCAATAGCCGCCAGGTATTCGAACACAATGGTTCTGCCCTCCTGGTTGAGGGCATCTTTGAGGAGGATGGCCAGGTCTTTGGTGGCGGGCAGGCGCTTGTTTTCCTGCACCAGCAGGCGAAATTTGGCTTCGTCGAAGTCTTCAAAAATGCGTTCTCCTATTTTTTCGGCCATTTCAATTTCGGCTTCCTCTACCTTGCCGTCGGCTTTGATCATGCTCACAGCCAGGGTATAGCCTATGCTGGTGAGGTCGATGGTTTCGAGGTTTTCGGGTATGCCCAGCTCCTGCAGTTTTTGGCTCACCTTGTTTCGTTTTTCCCTCAAAAACACCCCCTGCAGCAGGTTGTACACGATGAGAAAGGGATTGATGAGCAAGGCGGTGATGCTGAACCAGCCGATGAGGGCCGACAAGCCGGCTTCAGCCAGCACTTTTTTTCGCACGCACGCCACACAGCCTATGAAGGATTTGTGGCCGATCTGGTAGGCGAGCAGCATGCCCCTCACGTAAGGGGCGGTGGCCACCGTAGCGAGGGGAGCCCGCTGGCAATAGGGGCATTGATGCTCCTGTGTTGTGTGAAATTCGGAGGTGTCCATCATTATTTGTCCTTAGGGTTCATTAAATCAGAACAGGAAGGTGGTGGCGGAGTTAGAGTTTGCTTCAAGGTAGCTATTTTTTCACACACTTGCCATAAATGCGGCAACATTCTTTAATCGGCGGCTTGTCCGGCCCCGGCCTCTTCGCTGCTTTCGTCCTGGTCGGTAAAAATGAGAAAAGCGAACAAGCCCGTGGCAAGCAGGGCCAGAATAATCATCACATCAAGCGAAATCATATCCGGTGTGTTGTTGGGTTATACCAACCAATTACGGTTATTCGGAATAGAAAATCAAATTTTGGGATAAAGTTGCCCCCTGCTATTGCTGCTCCTGCTGGGCCTGCCACCAGGTTTTGAAATCGTTCATGTTGTTGAGAAAAATAAAGTGCTGGCAGTCCAGCTCGCTTTTGAGCCTGGGCGACAAAGTGGGAAAACGCGCAGTGGTAAGCTCTTTGTATGCGGGGTCTGCATTGAGTTTTTGCACAAAACGGGCCCAAATAGGCATGGCGGTGCGTGCGCCCTGGCCCGAGGTCATGGTGCGAAAATGCACCCTGCGGTCGTCGGCGCCTACCCATGCACCAGCCACCAGGCCAGGCATGGCGCCCATAAACCAGCCATCCACCTGGTTTTGGGTGGTACCAGTTTTTCCGGCTATGTCATTGTTGAGCTTGTAGCGGGTACGCAGGCCACGGGCGGTACCCTGCTCCACCACCTGCTGCAGCATGTAGATCAGTTGGTCGGCTGTTTCGGTTTTGAGCACCTGCTGCTGGTTGGTTTGCTTAAAAGGAGCATGAATTACGTTTCCGTAGCGGTCTTCTATTTTTTCTACAAAAATGGGTTTACAGGCTTTGCCCCTGTTGGCCAGGGTGCCATATACGCTGAGCATGTCGTAGAGGGAAATGTCGGCCGTACCCAGGGCCAGGGAGGCCACGTTGGGCAGCTCGCTGCTCACGCCCAGGTTTTTGGCCGTCTGAATTACGCGGGCCCTGCCCGTGGCATACATGAGGTTTACCGCAGCAATGTTGACCGAATAAATGAGGGCTCCCTGCATGGAATACTCCCCGCCGTAGAGGTTATCGGCATTGCGGGGCACCCAGGAGGTGTATGTGCGCAGGGATTCTTTTTCATTGGAAATGTAGGTGCAGGGGGAGATGCCTTTTTCCAGGGCTGCTGCAAATACGATGGGCTTGAAGATGGAGCCGGTCTGGCGGCGGGCCGTCACGTGGTCGTACTGAAAAAAGCGGTGGTTGATGCCGCCCACCCAGGCACGCACCAGCCCCGTTTGGGGCTCCATGGCCATGAGGCCGGCATGCAGGAAATACTGATAATAGATGACCGAGTCCAGGGGGGAGAGCAGGGTGTCACGCACGCCCTCCCAGGTAAAGAGCTGCATGGGCACGGGAGTGTCAAACACTGCCCGGATTTGCTCGGAACTTTTGCCCTGCTTGTAGAGGGAGCGGTACCTGTGGGAGCGGCGCATGGCCAGGTCCACTACCTGTTTCATGGTGGAAGAAAGGGGTTTGCCCCGGTGGGCCCGGTCGAAGATGCCCTGCAGGCGCTTCATTTCTTCCTGCACAGCGGCTTCGGCATAGCGCTGCATGCGGGGGTCTATGCTGGTGTATATCTTGAGTCCATCGCGGTAGATGTCGTAATGGCTGCCATCGGCTTTGACGTGGGTTTTGCACCACTGGTTGAGCTCCAGGCGCAAAAACTCGCGGAAATAGGGCGCAATGCCGTCATTGTGGGTGGGTTGGTAGTAGTTGAGCTGCAAGGGAATGGCACTGAGGGAGTCGGCTTCTTGTTGGGAGATGTATTCGTATTTGCTCATCTGGCTGAGCACCAGGTTGCGCCGCTGCAGGGCCTTTTGGGGGTGCAGGCGGGGGTTGTACATGGTAGGTGCTTTCAGCAGGCCCACCAGCAGGGCTGCTTGCTCAATACGCAGGGCATCGGGGGTGGTATTGAAATAGCGGCGAGCCGCCACGCTGATGCCATAGGCATTTTCGCCAAAGGACATGGTGTTGAGGTACATGGCCAGGATTTGCTCCTTTTCATACACCTCTTCCAGCCTGCGGGCAATGATGAGTTCCCGGCATTTGTTGATCAACAAACTAAAAAGGGGATAGGACTGGCGGGGGAAAAAGTTCTTGGCCAGTTGCTGGCTGAGGGTACTGCCGCCTCCGGCGCTTTTGTCCTGCAGGATCACGCTTTTGAAGAGCACGCGCAGCAGCGAGCGGGTGTCTATACCGGCATGCTGGTAAAAACGCACGTCTTCAGTGGCCAGCAGGGCCATCACCAGGTCGGGGGCCAGCTCCTCGTAGGGGATGTCGTTGCGGTCTTCGAGGTAGTACTTACCTATTAGCTGGCCATTGGCGGCAAACACTTCCGAGGCCTGGTCGGTGCGCAGCTGCCTGAGGGCCTGCTTGCCGGGCAAAGGCCCAAAGGCGCCTAAGAGCACCGCCAGGTAAAAACCCGGCAGCAAACAAAGCAAAAAGGTGCCTACCCCGGTAAACCAGGGATGCCTTTTCATAAAAAGCCACAATGCCTTCAGCACGCCGCTGCCTGTTTGTAGGTATTGAACTCCTTTTGCCAAAGCCTTACTCCTTAAACCAAAACTTTAATTAATGTATTTTCGCCTTCGAATACAAATGCAATTTGCAACTTATACCGATTTATACTTATTTCAGCCCCATCATGAAAATGCGGATTGTTATTGGAATGCTGGTATGCTGCTGGGGGTTGGCCTTTTCCCCCACTCCTGTGCAAGCACAGCAGCCCCAGACAACCCAAACCCAGCACCTGCCCGCTGACAGCAGCTCGCAGGCCACGCCTGCCCAGGATGCAGTCCACCCGGCCGATGCCCATGCTGCGGCACACCCCAGCCCGGCCTGGTGGAGCGTTATTCCCTTCATTGTGCTGCTGAGCCTCATTGCCACGGGCCCGGTGTTTTTCGAGCATTTCTGGCACCGCTACTACAAGTTTATCGCCCCGGCCCTGGGGCTGATCACGCTGGTGTATTACCTGGCAGGGCTACACAATAGCGTGGAGCCCGCCCATGCCCTGGCCGAGTACTGCTCCTTTATTGCCCTGCTGGCCCCCCTTTACATTGCTTCGGGGGGCATTCTCATACAGATCGACCGCAGGGGTACGCCCCTGGCCAACATCAGCCTGCTGCTTATCGGCTCGGTGATGGCCAACCTCATCGGCACCACGGGGGCATCCATGCTGCTGATACGCCCCTACATTCGCCTCAACCGCGACCGCCTGCAGCCCTACCACATCATTTTTTTCATCTTCATGGTGAGCAACATCGGCGGCTCCCTCACGCCTATTGGGGATCCACCCCTGTTTCTGGGCTACCTCAAGGGTGTGCCCTTTGAATGGACGCTGCTGCATGTGCTGCCGGAGTGGCTCTTTGCCATGGCGGCCCTTTCGCTGGTGTTTTTTTGGATAGACCGCAAGAACAAAAAAGACCTGGACCGGGCCGAAACGGTTTATTCGGGGCGGGTGATCCTGCGGGGAAGGCGCAATTTTTTCTGGCTGGGGATCATCGTAGGGGCTGTATTTCTCGACCCCAACATATTTGAATGGGTGCCTGCCATTGAATCTCACGGTACGAAATACTCCTTTGTGCGGGAGATCATCCAGTTGTCGGCGGGCTTTGGCAGCTACCGCCTGGCCGATCAATACGCCCTCAGGGGCAATGAGTTTTCCTTTGCCCCCATCAATGAGGTGGTATTTTTGTTTTTGGGGATTTTCTTTGCCATGATGCCCGCCCTGCAGCTCATAGGCGAATTTGCCAAAACGCCGACCGGCGCCAATTTATTTTCTGTCAATACCATCTACTGGGCTACCGGCGGCTTGTCGGGCTTTCTGGACAATGCCCCCACCTACCTCAACTTCCTCTCGGCTGCCTGCGCCAAGTTTGACCTCAGTGTGGGCAATATCGAAGATGTACGCGCCTTTGCCGCTGGTACCAAAGACGCCATCACCAAGGACTACCTGGCCTCCATCTCGGTGGCGGCAGTCTTCTTTGGAGCCATGACCTACATCGGCAATGGCCCCAACTTCATGGTGAAGTCCATAGCCGAAGAAAGAGGGGTGAATATGCCCAGCTTTTTTGGCTACCTTCTCCGTTACAGCCTGCCCATTTTGCTGCCCATTCTCTTCCTGGTATGGCTCATATTTTTCGCATTTTAAACTCCTGCGGCCTGCCTGCGTATGTAAATTTATACAAAATCTCATTTTTTTTGCTATATTTGCAAATATGGAACTCGTATCCTTAAGAACAGATCCCAATAAGCTGAAGCGGGTGGCCCGTACGATGAAGACCATCAGCCATCAAAGCAGGCTTATGATTATTGAGCTCTTGCTGGAAAAAGGAAAACTTCCCGTAAAAGAGATCTATGAAGCCATAGGTATCAGCCAGTCCAACGCCTCTCAGCACCTCAAAGCGCTGGAAGATGTGCATGTGCTGGGCTCTTTCAGGGAAGGCAAAAACATTTTCTACTATATCCAGAACCGAAACATCGGCTCATTGCTGGAGTGTATCAACGCTTGCGTGGATTGCTGAGGCAATGACATCTCATACAGATTGTAAGGTTGCCCGCGGGCAACCTTTCTCTTTTTAGGGCAGGTCCTTCAGGCGGCGCTCCCGCCGGCCATGCCGGG
Organism: Bacteroidota bacterium; assembly: GCA_003696835.1. Lineage (GTDB taxonomy): Bacteria > Bacteroidota > Bacteroidia > J057 > J057 > J057. Next base: position 4,412 of record RFHT01000005.1, on the reverse strand, counting down.
CTACACGTATTCATCCTTCACGATGCGTATCCACGGCCAGCTGCCTCCGCTGTGGCCAAAAAGCGACTTCAGGCCGCCAGGCTTGTAGAGGTAGGTGTGTGGAAATGCCAGAAAATCATCGGTGCTGTGATGATGAAAAAAGGGCAACATGTTTTTTACGCCCAGGTCCTCAAAGTATTTCTGGCTGCGCTCTCTGGCAGCCTCCAGCTCCGAAGACTTGTACACGGGGCTGTCCAGAATGTGAATTTCTCCTCCCATCTTCAACAAATCCAGGCAGGTGTAAAGCAGCTTGTAGAGGTCTTCGAAATAGGAAATGCTGTCGTTGAGGATGATCATGTCGAATGACTGCTGGGGGAAAATCTGGTCGAAAATATCCCCGTAGAAAAAGTGCAGATTGGGCTGGTGAAACACGGCCGCAGCCTGCTGCAGTTCATCCATAAACACATCCAGGCCAAAGAGCTCGTACTGCTGGTTTCGGGCCAGCTTGTCGGCAAACCATCCGTTGCCGCAGCCCACATCCAGTATGAGCAGGGGTTCTTTTTTTCGTTTGAGGTATTTGAGAAAACGCTTGAGGGAATTGGCGCGCATGTCCCATTCCCTGAGGTGGACGTTGTAGGCAAAGGCGTTGGGCAGTTCTTTTACCTGGGCATGGCTGTAGTTTCTGTGCGATTTGATTCTTTCCTGGCGGTAGGCCTCCACAAAATCCGGCAGTAAGGGTTGGGAGCGGGTGAGAAAAACGCCGTTTTCCTGGGGGAACTTTATTTCGCCAACACCGGTTTCAATAAAGGGAATCATAGCAAGGACTTTTTTGTATGGCTAATTTATAGTTAAATTCGATCTTTGCCAAAGTTGTACGGGATATGAGATGGAAAACGATATTGACAATTAGTGTTTTGCTGCTGCTGCTCTATGGGCTGGTATGGGTTATCCGCCTGGCCTGGTTCAGGCCGGCCGATGTGGGGCTGTTTGTTGAGCGCCTGCCCTACGTGCTGGCCGAAGAGGACCCCGAAGCTTTTTACCTCATTCCTACGGGCATGATCGACCAGGTGAGCCGCATGCACCTGAAGCTGACCGAAGCCTCGCCTGCCCACTTTGAAAAAATGGGCAGCCTGGCCCGTGAACAGCTACGGATGCTGCAGGCCTATTCCCCCGAAAATATGGATCAGCAACAGCGGCAAACGGCCCAACTGCTGAGGCACTGGCTGGAAGATGAGGCAGCCCTGGCCGATTTTCCCCTGCACCAGCTGCTGATGCGGGCCTTTGACCCTACGGCTGATCCGCTGTACTTTCTCTGCCTGAACATGCCCGTGCGCAGCCAGGAAGATGCCGGTGCTTACCTGGGGCGCATCAACCAGCTAAGCAGCAAGCTGCGGCAGCAGATCCGTGGCCTCAAGGCCTGCGAAGCCGCAGGCCTGCTGCCTGCCCGCAGCCTGGTAGAAGCCGAGATCGCCCACCTAAGGCGCCTGCTGGCTTTGCCGCCGCTTTCGCACCCGCTCTACACCTCCTTTGCCGACAAGGTGGTGGGGGTGGACCATCTGGCAATGAATGAGCAGGCCAAAATCAATTACCTCCAAAGCATAGAGGAGCGCCTTACCCAAAGGGTATATCCCGCCTACCGCGAATGGCTGGCCTACTGTGAAAGCCTGCTGCCCAAAGCCAGGGAAGATGCCGGCCTGGCGGAGTTGGCGGAGGGCAAAGCCTTTTACCAGGCGCTGCTGCAGCGGCGCACGGGCCTGCGGCAGCCTGCTGCCCGGCTGCACCAGCTGGGCCTGCAGGAAGTACAGCAGGCCCGGGCCTACCTCAGCCACCTGCGCGACAGCCTGGCCAGCGCAGCAGTTCTCTACCCTTACGGGGGCAACATGCCCCAACTGGATTCGCTGCAGGCTGCCCGCTATGTGCGGCTGTACCGGCATACTTTTCAGGCGGCCATGGAAGAGGTATGGCCCAAAACCGCGGGTTTGTTTAGCCAGCTGCCGCCCAGGATGCCGCGGGTGTGGCTGCCGCCCGATGCGCTGGCACTGGATCAGATTGCATGCGCGCCGGTGGGGCTGGAGGCAAAACAGCCCCCGGTGATCTACCTGCCCAATACCCTGCCGGCAGCCGATACGGCTGCCGGGGCGCTGTGGCCGCAGGTGTTTGGCCAGGCCATACCCGGCCGGGCCTTCCGCCTGAGCCTCCAACTGAGCTCGCAGGAACTGCCGCTCATCCAGCGGCTCATTCGTTATGAGGGCTTTGACCGTGGCTGGGCTTTATATGCCCAGTACCTGGCGCAGGCCTATAGCCTGCACCACCAGCCGGCCGTGTGGCTGGGCACCGCACAAAACAGGCTGCTGCATGCCGCCTTGCTGGTATGCGATACCGGCATACACCAGCAGGGCTGGAGCCCGGCTCAGGCCCGGGCCTATCTGCAGCAGCAGGCTGGCTTGCCTGCCCAGGCTGCTGCTACCTGGGTGTTTCACCTGCTGGCCGAGCCGGGCCGGTATGCCGCCGCCCTGCCGGCCTACCGCCGCTTTCTCAGCCTCTACCGGCAGGCCCGCAAAGAGCTGGGCACCCGCTTCTATATCGTGGATTTTCACCGCTGGCTGATGGGCAGGGGCGAGCTTCCTGCCGAGCTCCTGCAGGCCGGTTTCGACGACTATCTGGCTCAATCTCAATGAATTGGCCGCTAAAAAAAGCTAACTAACTTAGAAGCAACCCCAGCTGCACGCCAGTTGTCCTTTCTTTATTTGTATTTTTGTTAATTTTTTTGGAAAATTGGCTAAAGAACCCAAACATATATGAAATTTCTTGACCGGGCGATTAGGGATCGTTATGTGATTATCGACAAAAGGCGGGACACGGTCATTTATTTACCTCATACCAAAACCCGCAAACTGAGCAATCCCGAGGAGCAGGTACAACTCCACACCTTTCTGGAGCTGCTGTATAAATACCACTACCCGGCCCATAAGATCAAGGTATGCGAAAAGGTAAAGATTGGCTCCTCCAGCCGGGAGGCCGACATCCTGGTGTACAAAGACGATGAGGCCAAAGACCCCTACATCATTGTAGAATGCAAAAAAGCCGGGATATCCAGCCGTACCTTTGAAGATGCCATTGAACAGGGTTTTTCGTACGCAGCAGCTACCAATGCGGAGTATGTATGGGTCACCTCCGGCGACCAGCAGGCCTGCTATGAGGTGTGGCACCACCGCATCAACGAGCGCCTGGCCAACCAGATAGAACGCGTGCCCCGGCACAAAGAGGAAAAGTCCTGGACTTATTCGCTGCGGCAAAAGCTGCGCTTTTTTACCCGGCATTCTATTTTGTCTGATACCCTGCTTTATTCCCTGGTCATTTTTATCTGCATGATGGTCTTCAGCAAGGTGGTGGTGGCCTACAATGAGGATATTCGCCACTTTCTGCGGCCCTACTGGGACAAATACCACATAGACTACAACTGGCTGTACAATGCCATTGTGCTGGTATCCACCTTTGTGAGTTTGATATTTGGGAAAATCTTTATGAAGAGCCACAAGCTGTTCCGGGCTTCGGTGCTGCAAAAGCGCCTGGCTTTTTTGTTTATCGCGCTGATTTTGTTTGTTCCGGCCTGGTACATGGGCGAGAGCAACAGTGACCCGCAGTGGTGGAGCAGCAGCCGCTTTTACCAGCGCAATTTGCCCTCTATTACGTTCATCTGGCCTTACCTCAAGTCGGTGCCTTTTCAGGTTTTTGCCATTTATGGCCTCATCTGGCTGCTGGGTAAGGGCAAAAAGTGGACGTGAGAGGGGGTGGTTAGCCACGTAGTTCACAGAGGGCACAAAGAAGGGAAGGAAGCATGCAAAAGTAAAATCTCTGGCAATGCCAAATCCTGCTGTTTGATAGCAGGCAGACTGCGGGGTGGTTTTGAGGGAGATCATCGGCGTTAATCTAACAACCCCACATCGATCAGGATATTTTTTTCATACAGGAACCATGATGTTTGACCATTTCTATAAAGGCTCTCTCCAGGTCAATGAGGTAACCATCCACTATGTGCGCGGGGGGCAGGGCCCACCACTGCTGCTGCTGCATGGCTATCCGCAGACCCATGTTATGTGGCACAAGCTGGCCTCCGGGCTGGCAAAACATTTTACCGTGGTAGCCAGTGATTTGAGAGGATATGGCGATAGCAGCAAACCTCCTGCTGGCCCCCATCATGCCGCCTATTCCAAACGGGAAATGGCCAGGGACCAGGTGGAATTAATGGAAAAGCTGGGCTTTGAAACTTTTAAGGTGGCCGGGCACGACAGAGGGGGGCGCGTAGCGCATAGAATGGCCCTGGACCATCCAGGAAAAATCAATAGCATGGCCGTGCTGGACATTGCGCCTACCTATACCATGTACCACACCACCGACATGGAGTTTGCCACGGCTTACTATCACTGGTTTTT
>RFHT01000212.1 GCA_003696835.1 Bacteroidota bacterium | reverse complement strand
GATCACTTACACCCTCTGCCGTATTTCCCTTTCCCATAGTGCCGGTTGTTCCCCTCAGGGGGGCGGGCATCTTATGGCCAAAGCGTTCTTTTCGATTCAGGCAGAAGCTGAAAAGCCTTAAACAGAGTAAGCACTTACCATTTTAATTCTACAATCATGAAATCAACCAATCCTTCCAAACTCATGCTTGCCGCTATGGCAATACTGGCCTTTCTGGGCATGAACAGCCGTCAGGCCCAATGGCTGCCCAATGCCAATGGCATTCATTACCAGCGCAATGTAGGTGTAGGAACCATCCTGCCCCAGTATAAAGTAGATGTATGGGGCGACCTGCGCGTAAACTCCGCCAAAGGCAACCTGGTGGTGCGCCACAGCTCCGGCTTTGGCTGGGAAGTAGGCACCCTCAGCGGGGGCAAACACCTGGTGTTCAATACCGTCAACGATACCAACTACACCCAAAACCGCATCATTTTTCGCGACAATGGCGATGTGGGACTGGGAACTAACGTGCCCGGTGCCAAGCTGCATATCATTGGCCCAGATAACAACGGCACCACGGCCGGGCTCAAGCTGCAGGCAGGTACCCAGGTGATGCTGCTCGACGGCAATGAAATTGACGGCCTCAGCGGCTTGTACCTCAACTACAACACCAACAAAAACGTTCTCATGACTCAGGGAGGCGGCAATGTGGGCATAGGTACCGTTGCTCCCCAGTACAAGCTGGACGTGCGCGGCAACCGCATTCAGCTCAAGGAGAACTCCACCAATCACTGGATTGCCATGCGTACCGACGGCGCTGCTGTGGACCTGGGATTTGGCAATACCAACCTCTTTGTGACGCCTCAGAATGTGGGCGAAAAAATCTTTCTCGATCCCTTCAAGCGTTCGGGCGTTACCATAGGCACCCAAACCCTGCCCGCCGGTTACCGCCTGGCAGTTGACGGGCGCATCATTTGCGAAGAAGTGCGCGTGGAAATGTCTGGCAGCTGGCCCGACTACGTATTTGCCGAGGACTACGACCTCATGCCCCTGGCCGATCTGGAGCAGCACATTGCCACCGAAAAGCACCTGCCCGGCATACCTGCCGCCGCTACCGTGGAAGCTGAGGGCATAGCAGTGGGCGAAATGCAGCAAAAAATGATGGAAAAAATAGAGGAATTGACCCTGTACATCATTCAGCAGCAAAAGGAGATTGAAGCCCTCAGGGCCGAACTGCGCAAATAAGCTGCAAGCAGCAAAAGCAGCTTGTTTCAAGGATGATTACTTATCAATTCACTTACAAAAACGAACCATCATGTTACACATACATCAATGGCTGAGTTTGGGGCTGATGATGCTCATACTCAGCACCGGATGGACCCAGAACCTCTTCAACACCGAGTCGCGCTCAGCACTCGACCGCCAGCAGGCCTACTACCTGCAGGTAGCAGAAGAGGAAGGCACTTCCGGCAACGTCAGCGTTTCTTCCGTCAATTTTGAGGTCATGCGCTCGACCGCCTTTACCCTGAACTTGCCTGACGGAGCGAGCTTTCAGGTAATCAAAAAAGAAGAAGAAGCCCTCGAAGGCAAGCGCGCCTTTTACCTGGGCGAAGTCAGCGGAGCCGCCGGGCAGGTACACCTCATTCGCAACGGCGACATGCTCACGGGCCACATTCAGGTAGAAGATAAAATCTACAGCATACGCCCGCTTACCGGAGGCAAACACGCCATTATCGAAGTGGATCAGGCTCAGTTTGAAGCCTGTGGCACAGGCGAGCGGCAGCTGGAGGTACCCCAAAGCATGCAGAGCAAGCCCGAAGATATCCGGCGCCAGATGCCGCGCGAATGGCTGGAAGAAGGCGAGGAAGATGCCTCCCGCTCCGCAGGCAACTGCCGCATACGCGTACTGGTGGCTTATACCACCGCCGTAGGGGCTGCCCTGGCCGACCCGCTGAGCACCATCAACCTGGCCATCAAGCTCACCAATACCGGCTATGCCAACAGTGGCATAGGCCACCGTCTGGAGCTGGCCAGGGCCATGAAGGTCAACTATACCGAAAGCAGCAGCCAGCAGACCAACCTGAACCGCTTCACCAACCCCATCGATGGCTACATGGACAACATCCACAGCGAACGGGCCCGCTGGCGGGCAGATATGTGCCACCTGCTGGCCATCAACGGCACGGGCATTGCCTGGGTGAGCAGCAATTTCAGCAGTGTGTTTGCCGTAACCAACTACACCTACATCAACGGCTATACCTTCGGGCATGAGACTGGCCACAACCACCGCGCCAATCACGACCCCACTGCTTACGGTGGCTCGTCCAACTATCGCGGTTACGGAAACCCCAGCGGCTACTTCCGCACGGTGATGGCTTACGGCTCAGCCTGTGGTGCCAGCCCCTGTACCCGCGTCAATGAGTTCTCCGGCCCCAACAATTACTACTACCATGCCCCCACGGCAAGCTGGTATATCACGGGCAACAGCACCCAAAACAACGTAGCTGCACATAACATCTATGGACCCGGCATAGCCGACCATTATACCAGCTACACCCATGCCTACTATACCAGCACCACCGTGAAGAAAGATGAGGCCATACATGCAGCAGCCTCGCTCACTATTCAAAATAACGCCACCTATCCCAATTTTGTGTACCTCAATGGCTCTGAGGGTAGCTTCAAAGCCAGCCGCCGCGTTACCCTGCGGCCGGGTTTCCGGGCCAGGTCGGGCAGCAAGTTTCGGGCCTACCTCGAAAACTGCACCCCCCTGCGCACGGGCAGAGAAGAAGCCACCCTGGCCGGCAGCGAAATTGCCGGCAGCGAACATACCGTGGTGAGTGAGGTATCAAGCATGCAGGATTTCAACATCAGGAGTTTCCCCAATCCCTTTAAGGGAAGCACCACCATTGCTTACACCCTGCCCCAAACCGCCACCGTAAACGTGTTTGTGCGCAATACCCTGGGACAAGTGGTGGGCAAAGTGGTAAATGGCCAGCAACAGGCTGCAGGCAGCTACGAATATCCCTTCCAGGCCGGACAACTGGCCGCCGGGGTGTATTACCTGGTGCTGCAGGCAGGCGAAAAACAGCTGGTGGAAAAAATTGTATTGGCAAAATAGGGCGTTTTATATATTTGTACATGTTTGGGGGGCCGTTCAGGCCCCCTTTTTGGTGTACATGAGGCAGTCGTGGCCTTTTTGGAGGGGAAATCGCAATTCTCCTCAAAAATATTTACCTTGTATGCACGTTACTAGCAAACAAAGTTTTCACACATGCGCATGGGTTCTTTGATCGGTCTGATCAAAAGTGGATTAGCCATAGGGCTGCTATGTGGGGGTTGGGCGTGGGCACAGAAAAAAGCCGACTGGCAAAACCCGCAGGTGACAGGCATCCACAAAATGGCTGCTCGTTCCAGCTTTTTTTCCTATGAAAATCACAACCTGGCGCTGAAGGCCAAGCCCGGCTTTTCGCGTTTCTACCAACCCTTGAATGGTCATTGGAAATTTTACTGGGCTGAAAAACTACATGCCCGTGAGGACTATTTTTACCGCACTACTTTTGACGACTTTAGCTGGGACAGCATAGCCGTACCCGCCAACTGGGAAATGCACCATTATGGCATCCCCTTTTACCTAAACAACCGTTACGAATTTGCCCGGCCAGACACCGCGCCCACGGCTGTGCCCGTAGCCACCAACCAGGTGGGCCAGTACCGCAAATATTTCCATATCCCCCGTTCCTGGAGTGGCCGCTCAGTGTGGCTGACCTTCGGCTCGGTGAGTTCTGCCTTTTACTTGTGGGTAAATGGCCTGAAAGTGGGCTACAGCCAGGGCAGCAAGCTGCCCGCTACCTTCGACATCAGCGAATATGTACAGCCAGGCAGAAATGTACTGGCAGTGGAGGTCTATCGCTGGAGCGATGGCAGCCTGCTGGAATGCCACGACAGCTGGCGCCTCAGTGGCATAGAGCGGGAGGTGTACCTCGAAGCCAGGCCCCGCGTTCATATCTCCGACATTTCGGTGCGTGCAGGCCTGGACGTGCAGCAGCAGCTAGGAAAACTGGAAGTAGAAGTAACACTCACCAATGAGCTGAGCAAAGCCATACAGCAGTACTGGCTGGAGGCCGAGCTGATTGACCCCGACGGCTGGAATGTCATCGATTTTGCCACCAACCAAATGTTCCGGCTGGAGTCCAAATCCCAGTCCGCAGTAGTATTTGCCGAAAGCCTGCCAGCTCCCATGCCCTGGACAGCCGAAACCCCCCATTTGTACACCCTGCTGCTTACTTTGCGAAATGAGGCTGGTGAAGTACTGGAGGTGGTGCCCGTAAAAATTGGATTCCGCAATGTGGAGGTACACAATGGAAAGCTACTGCTCAATGGTAAGCCCCTTAGCCTGCGGGGCGTCAACTACCAGGAGCATGACCCCCATACGGGACATGTCCTCACTGAGGCCGCCCTTCGCAAAGACCTCAGCCTGATGAAGCAGCACAACATCAACGCCATTCGCACCAAAGGCCATCCCCAATCCGAATTGTTTTACGAATTATGCGACCAGTACGGCTTTTACGTCATAGACGAAGCCAATATAGAGTCGGAAGGCATCCCCTTTGCCTCGGACCAAACCCCTGGGCAACAAACCCCAGTGGCAGCAGGCACACCTCGACCGCCTCAGACGCATGGTTGAGCGCGACAAAAACCACCCCAGCGTCATTGCCTGGAGCATGGGCACAGATGCGGGCAATGGAGTAAACTTTTACCGCATGTACGAATGGCTGAAAGGCTACGATCCCAGCCGCCCGGTGCTGTACGAGCAGGCCGGACTGGAATGGAATACAGATGTGGTGTTTTTGCAGCATCCCGCGCTGGAAGAGCTGGATGAAATAGGCGAAAAAACAAATGGAAGGCCCGTTGTACTGGCAGAATGCGGCTACAACTGGGGCAATGCCCTGGGGGGACTCGACCCCTTCTGGGACAGCCTCATGGCAAAGCCGGTGGTGCAGGGGGGCTTTCTGGGGCCATGGAAAGACGAAGCCCTCATGCTGGATGTCAACACCCTGGACAGCGTATTATTGTACGGCGGCGACATCGGCCCCGACTCCCTGCCGCACGACAGCAATTTCTGTTTGAAAGGCCTTGTTTCAAGTGCACAGGTACCCCATCCTGCCCTGAAGGAGGTGAAACACCTCTTTCAGCCGGTGAAAGTAGCAGCGCTCAATGTCAAAAAAGGGCGAATCAGAATAGAAAACCGTTATGATTTCCGCCCACTGAGCCACTTGGCTCTGTATTGGCAGGTGCTGGCCAATGGCGTGGCCCGGCAAAGCGGCACAGTGCTCAACCTGCAACTTGAGCCCGGCGCTGCCGACACCCTCGAGATTCCCATTGCGCCATTTAGCCCACAGGCTGGGCAGGAATATGTACTCGATCTGAGCTTTCAGCTTAAGCAGGAGGATGGCCTGCTGCCCCAGGGCCACGAAGTGGCACGGGCGCAGTTTATCCTGCGCGAGCGCTACAAACCCGAAGTGGTTGAAACCAAAGGCCTGCCAGAGCTGCTCGTGCGCAAACAGAAACGAACATGGATCATTTCAACCGATGAGTTCAGCCTTACCTTTGATCGCGACAAAGGCACCATTACTTCTTACCGCTACAAGGGAGATGAGTTATTGCAGCAAGGATTTGCCCCCTTTTTCTTGCGGGCCATGACCGATATGGACCGCGCATCGGGTTATGCTGCCGAAGCCCAAATGTGGGAGGATGCTCACCAGCGCATGTATGTGCGCAAAGCCTGTCTGGAGAAAGTGCACGATGCCCTCATACGCATAGGCGTAGAGTACCTTGTGCCCCCTCACAATGTGCGCTGCCGCCTCATATATGCCATCTTTGGTAGTGGAGATGTGGTGCTGGACTATCGTCTGGATTTCGAAAAAGTAAAAAACCCCTTGCCTGCCATCCCACGTATAGGGATGCACCTCCAAATGGCTCCTGACTATGAATTTGTTAAATGGTATGGCAGGGGCCCCCATGAAAGTTACAGCAACCGCAAAGCCGGCGCCCAACTGGGTATTTTTACTCAACATGCAGCCACCGTACGCGCTCCCTACCTGCGGCCACAGGCCTTTGGCTGTAAAACTGATGTGCGCTGGTTGAGCCTGACCAACAATAGCGGTAAAGGCCTGCTGATAAGCGGTATGCCACTGGTGAGCTTTACGGCCAATGCCTATCCACTGGAAAGCCACTGGGATAACTACCGCCATAATTGGGAATTGCCATTGCAGGATGCCATACACCTCTACATTGACCTGGCGCAAATGGGGGTGGGAGGTATGCAGCCAGGGCGCCCTGTGGATAAGCAGTGGTTATTACCAGCCAACCAGCCCTACCGCTACCACTTTCGCATCACACCCGTTGATGTGATGCGAGAGGTAGAAGAGCTCAGTGTACAGGATTTTGAAAAAGACTGGATGCCCGGTATTAAGATGGAAGATTAATGTAAGCCACTAGCCTCAGCTTTCCCTTTTTGGGGGCAGCTTTTGGAAGATCTTTTGCACAAAGGACTCCTCGAGTTCTAGCAATTGAGCCACCTCCTGAACGCCAAATCCCTTCCGCAGCAGTTTTTCAACACTTTGCTCGATTCCTTCTTCGCGGCCTTCTTCACGTCCTTCTTCGCGGCCTTTTACTCTTCCTTTAGTAAAAGCTTCCTTCTCGGTTTCGTGTAATATGGCTTCTATGATTCCCATGTGTTCAGAACTTTGAGCAATTTCAACGATTTCCTCATCAAATTTAACATTCATCTCTGGTTCGGCAAAATGTACGTAATACTTGATGAAAGTAGTAAGCCTTGAAATGGCGCGTTTATCATAGCCCCTTTTCAGCAGTTTACGAAAAAGCTGAAGTTTGAGTTCCAACAGAGATTGGTCATTTAAACCAGCGGCCTGCAGCGCCTCATAGGCCGTGAGCATAACCATAGCAAAAGGATTGGGGTCGGCCTCCAGAGAGGCCCGTTCTTGCCGGAGCAGCTTGTAAGTATGAAACTCATAGGTGAGGCTGGTACGGAAACTCTTTTGTTGGTACGCATGTGGGTGATATTGGATAATGGGATCTACCAGTACAGCCAGGGCTTCAATGGGCAGGCCATAACGCTCAAAAATGCGATAGTAGTAGCGAAACATGCGCTCCTCAAACTGTTTGTCGGAGTACCCCTGTACTTCAATATGGATCAGCTGCCAAAATTCCGCCCCTTTTCTGGTGCCCACCTTAACGAGCTTATCTGCAAAGCGGGATTTGGTGGCAGATTCGGGAAAAAGCTGCTGCAATTCCTTATCGAGAAACTCCACCTGGGTGAAGTCCAGCACAGGAAGGGCTTCGGGGTAGAAGAACGCCATGAGGTCGGGGAAAAAATCCTCAATGATGCCTTTCCATAGAATATCCTGGTGAATCATGGAAGATAGAAATTTATTTCGATGTGAAATAAATAAATTACCAGAAAATTTCCCCATGAATCATACAAGGTTTTTGACTTTTAGCCCGATTGGCCAACCCCCGTTTGTACGCTCGCTTTCCTCAAACCCACGCCTTCGGCCCGGGTGGTCATGCGCCAGAACCTCCAGCTGAGAAAAATAGCGGCAAAACCCAGGCCTGCCACAAAAGAATACCACAGCCCTTCCACGCCCCACTGTGTTTCAAATGCGAGCACATACCCCAGCGGCAGCGCAATGACCCAATAGGCCAGCAGGGTGATGAGGGTAGGCACCATGACGTCCTGCAGTCCTCGCAAAGCCCCCAGGGCCACACATTGCACCCCGTCAAACAGCTGAAAAAAGGCAGAAATGATCATTAACTGGGCGGCGATCTCCAATACCCGGGCATCCTCCACAAAAAAGGCCGGAATCCAGTGGCGGCCCAGCACAAAAATGCCTGCCATCAGCAGCATAAATGCTGCTGCCAGCCCCAGGCCGGCAAAGCCGGCCCGGCGGGCATTGATCCCATCCCGCAGCCCCAGGGCATTGCCCACCCGTATAGAAGTACCCGCCGACAAACCCGAAGTGACCATATAGGTCGTGGCTGCCAGCTGTATCACGATCTGGTGAGCGGCACGCTCAGGCGCCCCGATGACCCCCACCATAATAGCCGCGCCCGAAAACGCCCCCACCTCGAAAAAAAACTGAAAACCCGAAGGCAGCCCGATGGCAATAATCTTGCGCATGGTGGCAAGTTGTAGGCGGTGCCAAAAACGAAACAGCCGGTACGGACGAAAACGGGCATGCTTCCACACAAAGCCTACCATCAGCAGCATCATCAATATTCGGCTAAGCAGGGTGGCATAGCCCGCGCCGTCAAGCTCCATGCGCGGCAGGCCCCAGTGCCCATAGATGAGTAGCCAGTTGGCCAGGGTATTGAAGCCCAGTCCCAGCAGCGTAATAACCATGGCAGGTACCGTAAAAGACAGCCCGTCGCTGAACTGCTTGAACACCAGAAATATCAGCATGGGAAACACCGACCAGTTCAGGATATGGGTATAAGTAGTAGCCAGGCGTACGTCTTCGGGCGGTTGTTGTAAATAAGGCAGGGCCAGTATGGCCAGCCACATCAGCATACACAGTACCACACTGCAGGCTGCAGCCACATAGGTAGCCTGCCGCAAATACTGGCTGCAAAGGGATTTATTCCCCTCAGCATCAGCAGCTGCCACCAGCGGAGGGATGGCAAAGGTGATGCCCATACCCAGCACAATGATGATAAAGAAAATACCGTTGCCCAGGGCCGCAGCCGACAGGTACGTATAGCCCAGGCGGCCAATCATGAGGTTGTCGATTACGCCCATCAATATATTGCCCAACTGCCCGATGATGACCGGCACAGAAAGTACAACCGTTTCGCGAAAATGCCTTAGGTAGGCAGTTGATCTGGATTCTTCTGTCATGTATATTCAGCCCTTGCCTTTCCAGGTGAAATGGAGTAAAAGCACGCCAAGGTACGAGTTTGGCAAACATTCCCACTTGTATATGTACCCCAAATGCCAAAAGTCCTGGTTTTATGCCAGTATTTTGGCTTTGAAATTGTAGAAAAAAGTGTTAATTTTGTGTTGTTATAATGGCTCTTTGATTAAAAGGGAGGTTGTCTCCCTTATTTTTTTGTATGATATTGACAGAATCAATCTATCAGCAGATAGAACAACGTGTGCTGGAAGCCAATCCCCATGCATTTTTGGTGGAAGCGCAGTTGATTCGCGGCAAGCGCAATGTGCTCTCTGTGAAAGTAGATACAGACCGCGGCATCAGCCTGGCCGAATGTGCAACTATCAGCAGGCACATCGGAAAATGGCTGGAAGAAAGCGACAGCTTTTCCTTTAGTTATGAGCTGGAAGTTTCTTCCCCAGGTATAGGGTCGCCTCTGGTCCTGCACCGGCAGTACCTCAAAAATACCGGACGGAAACTGCAGGTACTGCTCGAAGATGGCAGGTTAATTGAAGGAAAACTTACTACAGTGGCAGATGAATCTATTGTACTGACGCCCGTTTCCCCCAAAACGAAACCCGGGAAACAGAAGAGAAAGACCGACGCAGATGCACCACAAACGCATACGATATTTTTTAAAGACATAAAAAGATCAAAAGTAATCATTTAGCTGCATCCGCCCATACAGCACAGTCTAATGGCCTTTTTCCAGGCAGCTCAATGAAAGAAGCTCTAAAAAAATGGCAAGAAAAAAAGTAGTTGATACCAAGGTTAACCTTGTCGAAGCGTTTACAGAGTTTTCGCGCTTCAAAAACATAGACCGCGCCACCCTCATGGGCGTACTGGAAGAAGTATTTCGCACCATGATCCGTAAACAATATGGTTCAGACGAAAACTTTGAAATCATCGTCAATGTGGACAAAGGTGATATTCAGGGCTTTCGCGAACGAGTGGTGGTAGAAGATACCGACCTCGAAGACGAAACCCGTCAGATTCCCCTGAGCGAAGCCCTGATGATAGACCCCGACTACGAGGTGGGCGACGAACTGGCCGAAGAGATCAGCTTTTTCGATTTTGGCCGGAAAATTGTACAAACAGCCAAACAAACCCTGACACAAAAGATACGCGACCTGGAGAAAGCCTCCATCGTAGAGCAATACCAGGAGTTGGTGGGGCAAATTATTGTGGGAGAAGTCTATCAGGTATGGCGAAATGAGATCCTGGTGCTGCATGAAGGCACCGAACTCACCCTGCCACGCAGTGAGCAGATTCCCAAAGACCGCTTCCGAAAAGGCGATACCCTGCGCGCAGTAGTGCTGGAGGTAAGTATGAAAAACAACAACCCCCGCATCGTCATTTCACGCGCCTCGCCCCTGTTTCTCGAAAAGCTCTTCGAACAGGAAGTGCCAGAAATATACGATGGCCTCATAGAAATTCGTGGCATCGTAAGAGAACCCGGCGAGCGCGCCAAAGTGGCCGTAGCCAGCTACGACGACCTCATTGACCCCGTAGGGGCATGCGTGGGGATGAAAGGTTCCCGCATACACGGCATTGTGCGAGAGCTGCGCAACGAAAACATAGACGTTATCAGTTATACCTCCAATGACCTGCTGTACATTCAGCGCGCATTGAGTCCAGCCAAAATATCTTCCATCAAGCTCAACGAAGAGGAACGCACCGCACAGGTATTCCTCAAACCCGACCAGATTTCCCTCGCCATTGGTAAAAATGGCCTGAACATCAAGCTAGCCGGCAAACTCACCGGCTATGAGCTGGATGTTTATCGCGAGCTCGATCCGGGTGAAGAAGACGTGGACCTCGAAGAATTTGCCGATGAAATAGAGCAGTGGATCATTGACGAGCTCAAACGCATTGGCTGTGATACCGCCAAAAGTGTGATCGACCTTTCCGTTTCGGAACTGGAGCGCCGCACCGACCTCGACCGCGAAACCGTAGAGCACGTTTTAAATGTGCTCAGGGCTGAGTTTGAAGACTAGGGTAGAAGAAAGAAATAAATATTGTCATGATATTTCGAATATTTATTTGACAGATTTCTTAATTTTAAACTTATTTTACAGACGGCTTTGATTTTCAGGGCTGTTTAATTTCACAGAATGGCAGAAGTAAAGAAGCAGACATATCGGTTGTTCAAAGTTGCCAAAGAATTTAACGTTAGTATAGACACTATCGTAGAGCACCTTCATGGAAAAGGGCATGAGGTGGATAGCAGCCCTAACACCAAGCTGCCCGGAGAGCTCTATGATGTGCTGTTAAAGGAATTTGCTTCAGAAAAACAGCTGAGACAAAAAGCCGAGGAAATCATAGAAAAGCGCAGGGAAGAAAACCGGGTGGGAACCCGGGTGAAAACCGGCCCTGACGGGGTAGAGCTGGAAGAGACAGACCCGGAAAATTCCCATGTCTCTGCCGAGCAGCTTCGCCATTCCATACGGCCCAGAAGACGCAAGCTGACCCCCTCGGCAAAAAAACCGGAAGAGATTATTCAGGCTCAAAAAGAAATTGTGGAGCCCAAACCTCCGCTTGCCAAAAAAACTGAGCCCCTCACCGGGACTGAAGAGGTCAAAACGGAAGTGCCTGAAGCGCCCCCCATTTCCGAAAATGATGTATCCAAAGAAGTTGTAGCGGAGCCCGTCGAGGAGAAAAAAGCGGAGCCCAAGCTCAAAATTGTTGGGAAAATAGAACTGGACAAACTGGATACCGGGAAAAAAGGCAGGAAGAGCAGGAAAAAAGAAGCGCCCAAGAAAAAAGAAACGCCTGAAGTGCAGGAAGAGCTTGCTGAGCAGCAAGAAGCGCCTGTGCTGGAAGAAAGTGGGGTAAGCGAAGAAACCAAAGCCGAAAGCCCGGCCGAAGAAGCGCCTCCCAAAACCAAAAGGCGGCGTAAAAGAAGTACAACTGATACGCCTGCCGAAGAGCAGCAGGAAACAGAAGCCGTAGCTGAAAAAGTAGAGGTGACTGAGCAAACCGAAGCAGAAATAGTAGAAGAAAGCTCCGAAGAAGAGGACGTGATGCGCGCCGATGACCGTACCCCCAACCTCAGAGGGCTGAAGGTCATGGGCAAAATCGAACTTCCCACCGATAAACCCAAAAGAAAACGCAAAACAAAAGCTAAAGAAGAAGAAGAGAAAACTACCACCACCGAAAACGGCCAGAGCGGCGAAACTGAAGGAGATGACGCCGATAAAAAGAAGCGCCGCCGCCGCCGCCGCAAGCGCAAGCGCAAGTCGCCTGTAAAAGCCGACGTGAAAGACTCCGGCAAAGGAAGCGACGGGTCGGGTGGAAAGTCCAGAAAGAAAGAGAAAGTCTCGGAGCAGGAGGTAGAAAAATCTATACGCGAAACCAGGGCCCAGATGAGCCAGGCTCCCTCCCGCCAGCGCCAGCGGCTACGCCGCCAAAAACGGGAAGAAGAAGCCCGGAAACGAGAAGAATTCCGCCGTCAGCGGGAAGAAGAGGCCAAGGTACTGGAGTTGACCGAATTTATCACCGCCAATGAGTTTGCCAACCTCCTTGGGGTGCCCGTCAACGAAATCATCACCAAGAGTTTTGAACTTGGTATGATGGTTTCCATCAACCAGCGCCTGGATGCAGAGCTGCTTTCTATTCTGGCAGAAGAGTACGGCTACCGCGTAGAGTTTATAGACGTAACGGAAAAAGAATTTGAAGAAGAGGAAATAGAAGATGCACCCGAAGACCTGCAGCCACGCAGCCCCATTATCACCGTGATGGGACACGTGGACCACGGCAAAACCACCCTGCTGGACTACTTGCGCAAAACCAATGTGACCTCTGAAGAGGCCGGGGGCATTACCCAGCACATTGGTGCTTATGAAGTAAAACTCAAAAGCGGGCGCAACGTTACTTTCCTCGACACCCCCGGGCACGAAGCCTTTACCGCCATGCGGGCCAGAGGTGCAAAAGTTACCGATGTGGTCATTGTCGTCATCGCTGCCGACGATGCCGTCATGCCTCAGACCCGTGAGGCCATCAACCACGCCCAGGCCGCAGAGGTGCCCATGGTATTTGCCATTAACAAAATCGACAAACCCGGGGCCGACCCCGAACGCATTAAAGGCCAACTGGCCGAAATGAACCTGCTCGTAGAAGACTGGGGCGGCAAATACCAGTCGCAGGAAATTTCTGCCCTTACCGGCCAGAATGTGGATGAACTGCTCGAAAAGGTGATACTCGAAGCCGATATGCTCGAGCTCAAGGCCAACCCCAACCGGCCTGCCACAGGTACTGTCATTGAATCCCGCCTGGACAAAGGGCGCGGCAACGTGGCCACCCTGCTGGTACAAAAGGGAACCCTCAAAATTGGCGATGAAATGGTAGCCGGTATCCACTATGGCAAAGTGCGGGCCCTCATCGACCAGAAGGGGGAGCGCATTGAAGAAGCTGGACCTTCCAAGCCCGTGCAGATGCTCGGCCTCTCCGGCCAGCCTCAGGCTGGCGACAAGTTCCAGGTATTTACCGAAGACGGCAAGGCCAAAACCATTGCCCAAAAGCGGTCCGAGCTCTTCCGCGAGCAGCAGTTCCGCCAAACCAAGCACATCACGCTGGAAGAAATTACCCGCCGCCGTGCCATTGGCAACTTCAAAGAACTCAACATCATCATTCGTGGTGATGTGGATGGCTCCGTTGAAGCCCTGGCCGGTGCCCTGCTCAAGCTCTCTACGGAAGAAGTGCAGGTCAATATCCTCCTCAAAAGCGTGGGGGCCATTACCGAAAGCGACGTCATGCTCGCATCGGCTTCCGATGCCATCATCATCGCGTTTAACGTGCGCCCAAATGCCACTGCCCGCCAGCTGGCTGAGCGCGAAGGCATTGAAATGCGAACCTATAGCGTGATTTACGACGCCATCAACGACGTAAAAGACGCTCTCGAAGGCCTGCTCTCTCCCGAAATCAAAGAAGAAATTCTCGGTACGGCAGAAGTACGCGAGGTCTTCAAGGTCAGCAAAGTGGGCACCGTGGCTGGTTGCTATGTCACCAGTGGTAAATTAAACCGCGACGACAAGGTGCGCATCATACGCGATGGCGTGGTAATTTACGACAGCAAGTTCTCTTCGCTCAAACGCTTCAAGGATGACGTAAAAGAAGTCATTCATGGCCAGGAGTTTGGTGCAACCGTAGAAAACTACAACGACATCAAAGTAGGCGATGTGCTGGAAGCTTACAAGGTGAATGAAATCCGAAGAAAACTGTAATCAATGCTTGATCAAATAAACATGTCACCCATTTACTATGGGTGACATGTTGAGTTTTTGAGGCTGAATATCTCCCTTTAAAGCATGAAAGTAAAAGAAATTGCGGCTGTACTGGAAGAATGGGCCCCCCCGGCCCTGGCTGAAAGCTACGACAACGTGGGGTTACTGGTAGGCTGGCCCGAAATGGAGGTTTCGGCAGCGCTGATAAACCTGGACATGACAGAGGAGGTAATACAGGAGGCCATTGAGCGCAATTGCCAGCTCGTCATTGCCCATCATCCCATTTGGTTTACCGCACGCAGGCGCCTCAATGGAGAAGACTACGTGAGCCGTGCCATTATGCTGGCCATTAAGAACGACATTGCCCTATATGCCTGTCATACCAACCTCGACAACATCAGGAGCGGGGTCAACCAACGGATATGCCAGCAGCTGGGATTGCAGCAAGTAGCATTTCTCTCTCCCAAAGCAGCTGAAGCTTCCCTGCCGGAGGCCGGCTCTGGCAAAATTGGGCTGCTGCCGGCACCTATGACCAAAAGGGAGTTTTTGCTGCACGTGAAAAATGCCTTCGGATGCGGAGGCATACGCTATGCCGATGCACCCCTTGAGCACATTCAGCGCGTAGCTGTATGTGGAGGAGCCGGCAGCTTCCTCACTCAGCAGGCCATACAGCAGCAGGCACATGCCTTCGTTACAGCCGATATTACTTACCACAAGTTTTTCGACAACGAATCCAAGCTCCTGCTCCTGGATATTGGGCATTACGAATCCGAGCAATTTACTTCCCACTTGATAAGTGAATATTTGTTAGAAAAATTTCCTAACTTTGCGGTTCATTTGTCAAAAGTGGTAACCAACCCTGTCAGATATTTCGCCTGAAATCGTTCTCTTTCTATAGAGACGCCTTTTATTTTATCAATAACTAAAAAATAATATATCAATATGGATAACCCTGTTGCTGAAAGACTCAGAGCGCTCACCCGCCTGCAGGTGCTGGATTCTAAACTAGATGAAATTCACCGCCTCAGGGGAAGCTTGCCCGAAGAAGTGAGTGACCTGGAAGATGACCTCGAGGGCCTCATTACGCGTAGAAACCGCATTGAGGATGAGATAAAGCGGCTCAATGATGAGATTAATGCAAAGAAAAATAAAATCGAAGAATTTGGTGCTCAAATAAAAAAATATGAAGAGCAGCAAATGAACGTGAAAAATAACCGCGAGTACGAAGCTCTTCGCAAAGAAATTGAGTACGCCAACCTCGAAATCCTCACTTCGGAGAAAAAAATCCGGCAGTTTCTGGAGCAAATCGAGCAGAAAGAGGAATTGCTCGAACGCACCCAGCACAAAGTAGATGACAAAAAGCGCGAGCTTGAAGAAAAGCAAAAGGAGCTGGAGCGCATTGTCGATGATACCCAAAAGGAAGAAGAAAACTTACTCAAAGCCATTGAGGAAGCTTCGGCCAAAGTAGAGGAACGCTACCTGCAGGGCTACCGCAAAATACGCATGAACATGCGCAATGGCCTGGCTGTGGTGATGACCGACCGCGACGCCTGTGGCGGCTGCTTTTCCATTATTCCGCCTCAGGTACACATAGAGCTCAAGCAGCGCCGACGCCTCATTCACTGCGAAAACTGCGGCCGCATACTGGTGGACCACAGCTTTTTCGACGAAGTAGAAGAAGCCATGGCCCAGGAAGCCTGAGCAAAAAGCTGTATGGACTGCCCTGGCCGGCTAAACGCTATAGCAACTGCCCTGTGGAACCCCATTTCCACAGGGCAGTTGCCTTAGGAATTGAGCCGTTTGAAATAATCTACTGTGGCCTGCCGCACTTTGGGCGCCAGCAGCAGGGCCGACACCATGGTAGGAATCGCCATCATGGCGTACATGCCATCAATGAGCCCTATTACAGCATCCAGCGAAGCTACTGATGCCAGTATGATGGAGCCTACGTAGAAGAAATTGTAAACATGCTTGTTTTGCGCTCCGGCCAGGAATGACCAGCATTTGGCACCGTAATACGACATGGAAAACATGGTGGTGAAGGAAAAAATGAGGATGCAGAGCAGCAAAATGTAAGGGCCAGCTCCGGGAATGGCCAGGCTAAAAGCGTTGAGGGTAATACTGATGCCATTGCTGGCTGAAAATTGCAGAAAACCCGCTTCTTCTGTCTCTTCCTCAGCCGGAACCACACTCCAGTAATTGGCCTCATAGCCAAAACGCCATGCTGCTTTTTGTTCAGACTTACTGAAGTCGTATCCAGCCAGTAGCTGCCCTCCGCTGCTCAGCCTGAAAGCCCCGAAATCGACGGAGCCATGCCGGGCTTTCAGCCCGGCGAAGCCACTGGTAAAACTATCATCCCGCACGCTGGCTACTGTCTGCCCGTTGAGCGCAGCCTTGATACTATCCCCAGCAAAAGAAAGCGTGAGTTGATAGTTTTGGCCGGCCTCTATGGGATAAGGCACGCGGGCCAGCTCCAGGGGCTGGCCTTTGAGTACCTTGTTGAGCACGGCTGCGCTTTCCCCTTTGTTGTCGATAATAAATTCGTAGTAATTATGGGCGTCGGTGAGCCTGCCTGTGAGGCCTGCCTGCGTATGGGCATCCTGTATGCGCACGCGGCTTTCCACCTCATAGTCTCTCCAGGTTCCCTCACCGGTAAAGGCAAGCCCTTTGGCATCCCAGCTACCCGTGATAATAATGGCCAGGGCGGTCATGGTACACACCAGGATGGTATCTATGATGGGTCCGAGCATGGCAATGAGGCCCTCGCGTATGGGTTCGTTGGTTTTGGCAGCGCCGTGGGCCAGGGGAGCCGTGCCTATGCCGGCTTCATTGGAAAAAGCCGCCCGGCGTACCCCCGCCAGAATGATGGCACCCACAGCCCCGCCCAATACCGCTTTGCCCGTGAAAGCATCCTCAAAGATGAGGGCAAAACAACCCGGCACTGCGGGCAGGTTGGTAAAAATGATATAGAGCACCGCCAGCACATAGATGGCTACCATAGAGGGCACCAGCTTGCCTGCCACTTTGCCTATGCGTTTGATCCCCCCAAAGATGACCAGCGAAACCACTGCGGTAATGGCCAGGCCTGTGAGCAATTTGCTCATAAAGCTTTCCGGTATGCCGTTGGGCAACAGCAGCATGTCGCGAATAGTTTGGGTGAGCTGGTTGGCCTGAAATGCAGGCAGGGGGCCGAAGAGGCCCGCGATGCAAAAAAATACTGCCAACGGCTTCCACTTTTTTCCCAGTCCCTCCGTAATCACATACATAGGCCCCCCCTGGGTTTCGCCCAGCGAGTCTTTGCCCCGGTACATGATGGCCAGGCTGCAGGTAAAAAACTTCGTGGCCACCCCTATGAGGGCGCTCAGCCACATCCAGAACAATGCCCCCGGCCCGCCCATCGTCATGGCTACTGCCACCCCGCTGATATTGCCCAGCCCTACCGTAGCTGCCAGGGCTGTAGAGAGTGCCTCATAGTGGCTGATGTCTCCCTCTTCATCGGGCTTGTCGTACTTGCCCCGCAAAATATCCCAGGCATGACCCAGATAGCGGTAGGGCAACAAACGCGAGTAAATGAGAAAAAACAAGCCGCCGCCTACCAGCAATACCAGCAGGGGAGTGCCCCAGGCAGCATTTCCAAAACCTATGAGAAGTTCTTCAATAAATTGCAACATGCCGGGAATCTAGTGAATGGGTTGATTTTGACGCCTATTTCAGGGCCTCCAATATAAGCAATAAAGCGATTCTTTCCCCTACCGGGCACATAGCTGGGCCCGGACCAGCTGTATTTCAGCTAGAAGTGTGCAAACGATTTATTTTTCAGTCTGGCTTATATTTGCCTGTAACCCACTAACTTCATCCAAATGAATCTTCCCAAGAGATACCTGCTGTGTCTGCTGGCCCTGGGCGCCTGCCTCATGGCCTGCCATTCTCCCCAGCCGGAGGAAACTGCTCCCAACATCCTCATCATCCTGGCCGATGACCTGGGCTATGGTGACCTGAGCTGCCTTAACCCGGACTCCAAAATCCCCACGCCCAACATGGACCGACTGGCCAGTGAGGGCATGCTTTTTACCGATATGCACTCGCCTTCGGCGGTATGTACGCCCACGCGCTATGGCCTCCTTACGGGGCGCTACTGCTGGCGCACCCGCCTCAAGTCGGGTGTACTGGTGGGCCACGACCCAGCCCTCATTGCGCCGGGCCGCCTCACCATTGGCAGCCTGTTGCAACAGCAGGGCTACCACACTGCCTGTATTGGCAAATGGCACCTGGGCCTCAACTGGGTAAAAAAAGACCCCGAAAGGCCCCTTACTTACGGCCCGGCCTGGCAGCTGGACTCGGTAAATGTGGACTACAGCCAGGGCGTTACTGACGGCCCCAACAGCCACGGATTTGACTATTCCTACATCATCCCCTCTTCCCTGGATATACAGCCGTATGCCTACCTGGAAAACCATCAGGTATTGGGTCTGCCCATGAAGTTTACGGAGGGAGTTTATCCCGACAAGGCCGGCAGGGGCGTTTTTTGGCGATACGGGGATGTGGCCTCCGACTTTGTGTTTGAAGAAGTGCTGGACCAACTTACCGCTAAGGCCGTGAGCTACCTGGAGGGTCGTGCTGACAAGCCTGAGCAGCCTTTCATGCTGTATTTCCCCCTCACAGCCCCCCATACACCCTGGCTGCCCACCAAGGAGGTACGGGGAGCTTCCGGTGCTGGTCGCTACGGCGATTTCGTGGTGCAGGTGGACCGCTGCGTGGGCAGGGTGCTGGACGCCCTGGACCGCCTCCAGCTGAGCTCCAATACGCTGGTGATACTCACCAGCGACAACGGGGCCGACTGGCGGCCTTCCGACATTGAGGCCTATGGGCACCTGGCCAACTACCATTTTCGCGGGCGTAAGGCCGACATCTGGGAGGCCGGGCATCGGGTCCCCTTTTTGCTGCGCTGGCCCGGAAAGGTGATGCCGGGCAGCTCCTCGCCAGCCCTGGCCTGCCTCACTGACCTCATGGCCACCTTTGCGGACATGCACAACCGCCGCCTGCCCGAAGGGGCAGGCGAAGACAGCTACAGCTTGCTGCCTGCCCTGGATGGAAAGCAGCAGCCCGATGCCGTGCGTCCCGACCTCATCCACCATTCCCTGGCAGGAAAATTTGCCATCCGCAAGAACGAATGGAAATTGATCCCCAGTAGAGGCTCCGGAGGCTTCTCCCAGCCCAAAAATTATGAGCCTAAAGAAGGGGAAGCTCCGGGACAATTGTACAACCTTGCACAAGATATAGGAGAAAATGATAACTTGTACCTGCAAGCGCCCCGGCGCGTGGCCCAACTGGAGCAACTGCTGAGGCATTACCAGCAGACAGCAAGCAGCAGGCCTGAGCCGGAGCAGCATGCCCTGCCACCCGACAGTGAGCAACATTGAGCATTACCCTTAATATTAACCTGCATGATACGCCTGTTATACACCCTTTTGATTTGCCACATCTTCCTGCTGCTGGCTTGCGGCCAGGGAGAACGATACGAAACCTCCTCGGTATTTGTAACCATCGACGACTTTACCCACCAGTTTGAACCCAACAGTAAACACCAGGTGCCGGTTGTTATTACAGCTCGTGGAGAAAAAGGCTGGGAAGGGGAAGTGCGGCTGATGGTAAAAAAAGGTGAAGAAGTACTGTACCAAACCCAGCAGGAAGTTGTGGTGGACAAAGAGTCCGAGCAGCGGATAGAGCTGGAAATACAGCTGCCCGAGGCAGAAGGGAACTATGAAATTGTGGCAGAAATAACAGGTCATCACGGCAAAGCGGTCAAAAACAGACGACTCATTGAAGTGCATAAGCCACTCATTTAGCCGCTGATTTCATCTGACATAGCCATTGCGGGATTTGGCTTACCGGCTCTGGCAAATTCTCCTGTTTACCCTTTCAACCCCCAACGAATGAACAAATTATTTCTCTCTCTTTTGCTTTGCCTGCTGCTGGCTTGCAGCCAGCCAGAAAGTGGGGAACCTCCTGTATTTCAGCTTCAGGAAGGATTCCAGATAGAAGAAATTTACCATCCCAGTGCACAGGGACAGAAGTCCTGGGTTTCCATTACGGTGGATCCAAAGGGGCGACTGATTGCCTCGGCCCAGGATGGCTACCTCTACCGCTTTGAACCACCAGCCCCCGGTAAAAAGCTTTCCAAGCAAGATGTGGAACAAATTGAGCTGGAAATCGGGCATGCACAGGGCTTGTTATGGGCATTCAACAGCCTGTATGTGTCGGTAAACAGCAGAAAAGGCATAGATGGCCACAGCAGCGGGCTTTACCGCCTGAGGGATACCGACGGGGACGATAAACTGGATGAAATCGACGAACTGGTAAAGCTGGATGGCCAGGGGGAGCACGGCCCCCATGCTATCCGCCTGAGCCCCGACGGCCAATCGCTCTATTTCATTGCAGGCAACCACACCAAAATACCCGGGCATTTCTCCTCCCGCCTGCCCAAAAACTGGGGAGAGGACAACCTCTTTCCGCCTTTCAAGGATGCGCGCGGCCATGCAGCCAATATCAAAGCCCCTGGCGGCTGGATAGCCAAAACCGATCCTGAGGGGAAGGAGTGGGAGCTCATTTCTGCCGGCTACCGCAATGCCTATGACATGGACTTCAACGATGCCGGGGAGTTGTTTGTATTTGATTCCGATATGGAATGGGACCTGGGTACTCCCTGGTACCGGCCCATTCGCCTGTGTCATGCCGTGAGTGGAAGCGAGTTTGGCTGGCGCACGGGCTCGGGCAAATGGCCTGACTACTACCCCGACAACCTGCCTTCGGTGGTGGATGTGGGGCAGGGCTCACCCACAGGGGTGCTCATGGGACGCGGGGCGGCCTTCCCGGCTCGCTATCAGCAGGGCCTGTTCATCTTCGATTGGAGTTTTGGCACCATTTACATGGTCAACCTGCATCCCAGTGGCAGCAGCTACACCGGAGAGCTGGAAGAGTTTTTGTCCGGGAGGCCCTTCCCTGTGGCCGATGGGGTGGTGGGCAATGACGGTGCCCTATACCTGGTGTCGGGTGGGCGAGGGCTGGATTCGCGCGTATTCCGGGTAAGCTATACAGGAAACGAGCCCACTGATCCGGTTGAAGCAGATACTGAAACCGGAGCGGAGTTGCGGGCGCTGCGCCACCGCCTGGAAGCTTTTCACAACCGGCAGGACCCTGCTGCCGTGGATACTGCCTGGCCCTACCTTGGCCACGACGACCGCTTTATCCGCTATGCGGCCCGCATAGCCATTGAGCACCAGCCCGTGAACAGCTGGAAAGCGCGGGCGCTTTCCGAAAAAGACCCCCGGGCCTTGATTCATGCCGTCCTGGCCCTGGCCCGCCAGGGCAGCCCCGATATGCAGGACGCCGCCCTGGCGGCCCTCTCACGCCTCGACTTCGGCGCTCTGGCCGAAGCCGACCAGCTCAACCTGCTGCGGGTGTATGACCTGCTCTTTATCCGCATGGGCCCGCCTGCCCCCGCCTGGAAGCAGCGCCTCGCCCAGGAACTGGAGCCCTTCTACCCGGCCAATTCGGACTTCCTCAACCGCGAGCTTTGCCAGACCCTGGCCTACCTCGAATCTCCGCATGTAATCGAAAAAACCCTGGCCCTCATTGAGCAGGAAGACAGCCAGGATGTGCATCCTCAGCTCATTTCTGCCGAAGTAGCCGCCCGCGACCTCGAACGCTATGACTATGGAGAGGTGATTAACCAAATGAGTCAGCACCGCCCGCCTACTCAGGACCTGTTTCTCGTCAAAACCCTCAGTTATGTAAAGTCGGGCTGGACCAATGAGCAAAGGAGGCGCTATTTTCAGTGGTTTTACGAAGCCATGAAAACAGAAGGCGGCATGAGCTTTAAGGGATTTTTGGAGCAGGTGCGCCTGCAGGCCATGGAAAATGTGCCCGAAGACCTGCGCCCCGAAATGGCCGAAATAGCCGGTATGTACGACGAGTCGGCTGCAGCCAACCTGGCTGAACTGCCCAGACCTCAGGGGCCCGGGAAAAACTACAACCCCAGTGATATACGCGAAATACTGAACGAAAAAGCGGATGAGGCCCGCAGCTTTGAAAATGGTAAACGCATGTACCAGGCGGCCCTCTGCCAGGCCTGCCACCAGATGCGGGGCGAAGGCGGCAATGTAGGGCCCGACCTTACCCAAATTGCTACGCGCTTCTCCACAGGCGACATCATACAGGCCCTGGTGTCGCCCAGTGCCAGCATCACCGACCAGTACGCCGCTACCCATTTTACCCTCAAGGACGGTAAAACCCTGGTGGGCAGGGTACTGCAAGAAACAGATTCTGAAGTATTCATCAATCAAAACCCCTACGACCCCAACCAGAAGGTGGGCATTCCGAAGGATCAGATCGAAAGCCGGGAGCTTTCGCCCATCTCCATCATGCCGCCTGGCCTGCTCAACCGCCTCAATGAGGAGGAAGTTGCCGACCTCATGGCCTATCTGCTGGCCGGAGGCGACCCGCAGCACGAAATTTATCAAAAGCCGGTGCAGTAAAAAACTGCCTGTGTCCGCCCGGGCCATACGATGCATGCAAAACCTGTCCCCTGTTTTCCCAATGATCAACAGGGGGCAGGCCATACTTGGGAACGCCTGAAAAATAAACATTCGCTTTCACGCCAGAGTTTTTTGCATATTTTAATTAATTGCTATTCAACAGCCTTAATATGAAATTCAAAGGATCTATTGACATAGATAAACCTCAGGCCCAGGTAGCAGCACTGTTTGCCGACCCTCAAAACCTGGGAGAGTATCAGGATGGATTTCAAAAAAAAGTACTGCTGAGTGGTCAAATGGGACAAGATGGAGCCGTTTCAAAAATGTATTATTCCGACGGAAAGCGAAGCATGGAGTTAACGGAAACCATCACAGCTAACCGCTTGCCCGATTCGTTTGAAGCAAGCTATCACCACAAGCACATGGACAACACCATGAAATGTCGCTTTATTCCGCTTGGAGAAACCAAAACCCGCTATGAATACGAGTTTGAATATACCCGCGTCAGTTGGGTACTGCCCAAACTCATATTCATGTTTTTTCCGGGAATGTTCAGAAGGCAGGGTGAAAAGTGGATGCGGCAATTTAAAGCCTTTGTTGAAAAACAGCAGGAATGAGGCGGAAACCTTTGGGAGGAAGTAGTAGTTACAATTGAATCTTTTGGTCTTTCAGGCTAAAAAGTGGGGATTGTTTTTATGTACATTAACTCTACAAACGGAAAAAAGCGCTGCTAAACTTTGCCGTTGGTGATGGAGAATGTGTAATTATACCCTTGCATGCTGCAAGTATGTGCCTCAACTGTATAAATCTAAGCTCAATGAAACGCTGCTATATCCGGGCTTTTGCCCCATTTTTTGTTTTTTGCCTGCTGGCTGGTACACAGGTCTTCAGCCAGCCGACTGCCCCTGCCGGGATGAAATGGGAAGTGGTGCCTGCCCTCACCGACGAATTTGACAGCTGGGATGATACCAAGTGGTTTAAATCCCTGTGGAATTACGGGGTGCCGGTTCAGATGCTGGCTGAAAACTCCGGCGTTACCGACGGAAAACTTTGGATAAAAGCAACCCTGGACAGCAACTCTACCAGGTGGTTTGAAACTTCCAGGGTGTGGTCCAAAACGCAGATCAACTACCCCATGTACACCGAGTGCAGCATGAAAACAGCCCACATTTCGGCTTACAACACCTTCTGGATGAACAATGGCGACATCAACAACCGGGATGAAATAGACATTTGTGAAAATAACTCCAAGCCTTCCATTACTTCAAAAACGGATTGGCCCTATTTGATGCAATCCCAGTACTTTATTACCGTAAACCGCAACGATGAACGCGCAAAAGGAAATTTTGACAACCGCAACCTCTCAGCAGGCAACCCCCTCAGAGGCGTAAAGTGGAATGAAGCCTACCATACCCTGGGAGTTTGGTGGAAAGACAAAAACAACGTACAGTTTTACCTCGATGGAGAGCCGGCCGGGAGTGTAACCACTACCCGTGATTTTACCAGAAGCCTGAATATCATTTGGGATTTGTGGACCATTGACGCCGCCTGGAGTGGAGGAATCGCCAATCCGCAAGACCTGCTCAACGACAGCATCAATACCATGTACGTGGACTGGATTCATACCTATTCGCTGGTGGACGACGGCTCGGTACATATAGAGGAAGAAGCTTCGGCAGCAGGCATAGAATTTTTCCCCAACCCCACCACGGACCAGCTCACCATACGCCTGCCCGAATCACCCCAGGAGGAAGCCCAGGTGCAAATTTACCATTCAAGCGGCCAATTGGTAAAAACGGAACAACTGGCAGGGGAAACCCATCACCTTTCATTGCGCAATTTGCCGGCAGCACTCTACCTCCTGCGGGTGCAGAACGGCGACAGGCTCGGATTTCAGCGAATCGTTAAGCAATAGGGCAGCATACATTCACAGGCTGCGCTTGCGGTATTTGCTCAGCGATTTTGCCGGGTTTTGGGTAGTGAGGTACACCCCCAGTAAAATCACCCCCATGCCGATAAACTGATAAGGAGAAAGTTGCTCCCCGTCGAGCAGGCCCCAGCTCACCGCCACGATGGGGATGAGGTAAGTCACCGAAGCGGTAAACACCGGGTCGGTGAGTTGAACCAAACGGTAAAGAGGATGAGGGCAAAAACCGTCCCCAAAACGGCCAGTATAGAGATGTACCCCAGAGATGCCAGCGCATGAGGCCGCAGAAAAATGGGCTCCTTTGACAACACAAACAGCAAATAAATGAGGTAGGGGATGGCCATAGAGATGATGGAGAAAGCCGAAATGGCAATGGAGTTGACCTCATTGAGGTGGGCTTTGGTGATATTGGAGCTGATGGCATAGCCAATGCAGCCCAGCAGGGCATAAGCCGAGTACAACACATGCTCGCCCAGGGAAATGTGGCCTTCGCCCAGCACGATGAGCAGCACACTGCCCAGCAGGCCCAGCACTACCCCCACTAATTTTCCCCCCGAAAACGGCAGCCCAAAATACAGTACCCCCAGCACCAGTACAAAAATGGGGGTAAGCGTATTGAGTATGCCCGTACTGGCACTGCCAATGACCTGCTCGGCCAGGGGAAAGAGAAAAGCAGGCAGACCATTGCCCAGCAGTCCTACCAGCAGCAGAGGTTTCCACGCCCGGGCGGGTACGTGTTTGAAATAGCTGAAGCCAAAAGGCAGCAGACACAGCCCGGCAATGACCATGCGCAAAGCACCCAGTTCAAAGGGGTTGAACGCATCCAGTCCGCGTTTGATGAGGATAAACGAGCTGCCCCACACCAGGGCAAGCAGCAACAAAATACCCCATGAAAGCAAAGGTGAAATGCGCTTCACAGTGAGTTGTTTCGTTTTTGTTGAAAAAATTGTTTCATGATGGCTCCACACTCCTGCGCCATCAGGCCGGCAGTAACCCGGGTTTTGGGGTGCAGCACCCCGGCCTCCAGCCTGCTAAAGCCATACTTGGGCTCATGCGCACCATATACCAGACGCGAAAGCTGGGCCCACCTGATGGCACCGGCACACATCAGGCAGGGTTCAATACTCACGTACAGGCTGCAACCACTGAGGTATTTGCTGCCCAAATACTCACAGGCTGCCGTAATGGCCAGCATCTCGGCATGGGCGCTGGGATCCTGCAGGCGCTCCACCTGGTTGTATCCCTTACCGATGATCTGGTACTGGCTCACCACTACGGCCCCTATGGGTACCTCCCCTTCCTCGTAGGCACGCTCGGCCAGCAGCAGAGCCTGCCGCATAAAATGCTCGTCGGTGTGGATCGATAACATAGCGGGCAAAGATACATTTTTCTACCTACCATTAATAGCCTTTGCTGCGTACTTTTGCGTTTAAATCTTAAACCCTACCTTTGACGATAAGAGAAGCAGCTATGATGTTTAAGATAAATAGCCGGGCTATGCTCCTGCTGCTGCTATGTGCAGCCCTGGGCATGCAGGCCCAGCACAACCGCCGCATAGGAGACTGGAGAGCCTACCTCAGCCACCGCAAAGCACTTACTTCGGTGGAGAAAAACGGCGTGGTATATACCATTACTACGGGGGGCATGTTTAGCTGGCAGGACGCCGGAGAGGAAATACGCACCTTTTCTACCGTTGAGGGCCTCAGTGGCATCAATGCCACCAGCATGCACCTGGACAAAGCTACGGGCCTTATCTTCATCGGCTACGCCGATGGCATGATCGACTACTTTTCCGACCCGGCCGAAATCAGCCAGTTGGGCGACATCCGACGCAACACCTTCTTTACCCAGAAGCGCATCTTCCAGTTTGACAGCGACGGCGAACAGCTCTATGTAGCCACCGAGTTTGGGCTGGTGGTATATAGCCTAGGTACCCGCCTGCCGGTATTCACTGTGACCCAGTTTGCAGATAATCCCGCACGCGAAGCGGCCGTTTCGGTAAGCCTGTACAACGGACGGGTGTGGGTATTGTTGGAAAATGGCAACCTGCTTAGTGCCAGCAAAGAATTCCCCAACCTGAGCGACCCCTTCATCTGGCAAACCGAAAATGGCACCGACGGCCTGCCGCCCGCTGTGCGCATGCTGGAATTGGGCAGTAACTCCAGGGCCCTCTACGCCCGCACCGACCAGACGGTGTATGTGAAGGAAAACGGGAGCTGGCGCATTTTTGAGCCTTTCAATGAGCTGCACGACCACCTGAGCGTGCAGGAAGAGGCCGTGTCGGCCCTGCGCATTGGCCGTTCCAGCACCATTTTTAACGATGGGCAGCGTATCGACCGCTTTTTCGAGGGCAATGTAGAGCACACCCTGGTGGTAGGCGACGCTTTTTATGTGGCCAATGCCTTCAACGGCCTGGACCGCTGGCAAAACGGAGAGTTGAGAAACATTACCCCCGACGGACCTACCAACAACCTGAGCATACGCGTAGTAGCAGGCAATGGAGAGTTTTACATTGCCCCCAAAGGCTACAATTCCGCCTTTGGGCCCGATGGAGATGCCAGCGGTATCTACTATTACAGCCAGCAGAGCGGCTGGAAAATCCTCAACCGCGCAAATGGCGGCCTGGACCCCCAGCGGGTAAACACCGGCTTTGCCCGGGGCTACTACGACCGCAAAAGCAGTACGGCTTATATGGGGAGCTGGGGCATGGGGCTGGTGAAGTTGCAGCAGGGAGAATTGCAGGCTTTTTACGATTGTGAAAACTCACCGCTCAGTACCACCGACGGCATTTGCGACCCCACCAACATTGGCAAAACTCGCATAAGCGGACTGGACATGGACGATGCCGGCAACCTGTGGATGACCATTGCCTTTGGGCAGGAGGCCCTGGCCATGCTCACCCCCGACGGCCAATGGTTCACCATCCCCCAGCGCCTATTTCCCAGCGGAGCCCACATGCTGGACATGATCATAGACGACTTTGGCGCCAAGTGGATCATCAACCAGCGCAATGGACTGCTGGTGTACAACGACCAGCAGACGCCCGATGTGCTGGAGGATGACGTGGTAGTGAGCCTCAAAGCCCCCGAAGGGCAGGGCAACCTCCAAAACGGAGAGGTAAATGCCCTGGCCAAAGACCAGGAAGGTTTTATTTGGGTGGGCACCAGTGAAGGGGTGATGGTGTTTTATGATGCCTTCAGCCCCGGACAGGGTAAAGTGGTTGACGCCGACCCCGCCATTTTTGAAGGCCGTAAGCTGCTGCGCGAAGAGATAATCAACACCATTGCGGTGGATGGAGGCGACCGCAAATGGATAGGCACCGGTAATGGTGCTTACCTGGTGAGCAGGCAGGGCGATGAACTCATCCATCATTTTACCACCGAAAACAGCCCCCTGCTTTCCAATACCGTCAACCACATCGCCATCGACCAACAAACCGGTGAGGTGTATTTTGCTACCGATGCGGGTCTCATCAGCTACCTCAGTGACGCCACTGAGGGCGAGTCGGGCTGCGAGGAGGTGCTGGTATTCCCCAATCCGGTATTTACCGACTTCGACGGCCTCATCACCATACGCGGTTCTTCAGAGAAAGCTACCATCAAAATCACCACTGTTTCCGGTATGCTGGTGCGCGAATTACAGTCGCAGGGAGGCACTGCTACCTGGGACGGGCGCGATGTATATGGCCGCAAAGTACAGTCAGGTATTTATCTCGCCCTCATAGCTGATGAGTTTGGTGGCTATCCCTGCATAGGCAAGTTTGCTGTGATACGGCGGGACAACTGACGGGTCTATCCCAAACATTAAAATTACTATCTCAAATACGCATTTTCCGGGGCAGGTGCAGTGGGCAGGCTGATGTCGCGGGCAAAGCGGATCACCGCGCGCAGGTAGGCCCGGGCCACATCCTGTATGCGCGAAGGAGCGGGCATGCCGGCTATGTCAAAGTCTTTGTCGTTGAGGGCCCGGGCTTCTACAATGTTGTCCTGGCACAAGCTCTCACCATAGCACAGCGGCCCGCTGATGAGGTGAGTCAGGGTGAGGTTGCGCGCATAGACGCCCCGTATGCGGGTGGGTATGCAGGCATTGTGCAGGTAGCTTAGTTGGTGTTGGCGGCTTACAATGGGCACGCCCGTGAGCCGGGTGGAAGATTTGATAAAATAGGAGGTCAGGGCAATAGATTGCTCAATGTGGTCGGTGAGCAGCAGGCGCAAAAATACCATGCGGTTTTCAGCTGTTTCCAGCTCTCCCCGCAAAAAACTGCCTGGCACAAACGCCATGCAGTAATTGGCGCCGGTGGGCGTAAAAAAGCCCTGGGCATCGCGTTTTTCCCAGTTGGGGGAGTGGATATTGTAGTGGATGATGAGGGTGAGGTGGGGCCGGAAGGCATTGATTTTCTCTGCTCGCTTGCGCAGGTCCCAGGGGGTAAACAGCCGCCGGTACAGGTCCACTTCCCTGGCCTGGCTGCGCCACCAGCTGGCATCGGTTTCACTCATGCGTCCTGCGGCCATTTCTTCGGCCAGGGTGCTTTCCAGTGCAGTGGCTTTCCACTCGCGGTAGCTCAGGCCGGCGGCTCCCTTGCCAGGTTCCGTACGCGAAAGCAGCACCTCTGCTCCCATTTTCTCCAGCTCTTCCCGTAAAAGGTGAGCCGTGGCCAGGGTGAGGTTGGCTTCGTTAAATGCTATGGCCTGATTATGCGTCTGCGGGCTGGGCCGCATTTTTACATATTTGCCTTCCAGCTCGGCTTCCTGCATATCCAGAGCTACATGGCCGGGGTCCAGGGCCACGCGTAGCCCCAGCAGAGGCATGCCGACATGCTGGCCGTAATAAAAACCTGTATGCTTGACTTTCCACAGGGTGTCTGTCAGCTCGGTCAACGGCCGGTGCCGCTTGGCCAGGTAAAAGCTGAGCATGCTATCGGGAGGTAGCTGCCCC
This sequence comes from Bacteroidota bacterium, assembly GCA_003696835.1. Lineage (GTDB taxonomy): Bacteria > Bacteroidota > Bacteroidia > J057 > J057 > J057. Next base: position 26,801 of record RFHT01000212.1, on the reverse strand, counting down.
ATCAACTGCCTGAATGCCTCATACTCACTGGGAAATACCTGGCATTCCACTATGCCCATCTGCTTATTGAGCGGGCTGGCATACATGCGTATTCCCTGCGGGCCGATGTCGAAATAATCGTACAGGCTCGAATCCTTGATCAGAAAAGGCGAGGGGGTGAGCTGCCAGTCCGGGCCGCTTTGCTGCATGGGAGGAGGGGTTTGGCAGGCCAGCCAGGGGGCTGCGGCTATGAAAGCAAATGCAATATGTATCCAAAGCCTGTACATCAATAGTTCAACCATAGCCGTACAGCCGCATTAATGATAGGTAGCAGCGTCGGATTCGTTGCCAAATTTTATTTTGGGGTTTTTTAACGATTTCATGGCCAGGGTAATGCCTTCCATGGTCATGGGAAACATGCGGAAATCGAGAAATTTTCGCAGAATTTCGGTGGATTCGTAGTACCGCCATTCGTAGGCAGGGGTGGGGTTGATCCATGCCAGATGGGGAAACTGAGCCTTCATGCGCTGCAGCCACACCATGCCGGGCTCTTCATTCCAGTACTCCACACTACCGCCTTTGTACATAATCTCAATGGGCGACATGGCCGCATCACCTACAAAAATGAGCTTGTAGTCCTTGTTGTACTTGTGGATGAGGTCCCAGGTAGAAATGCGCTCGCCCCTGCGGCGGTTGTCTTTCCATACGCGCTCGTACAGGCAATTGTGGAAGTAATAATATTCGAGATGCTTGAACTCGTGGCGGGCAGCCGAAAAGAGCCGGGAACACAGCTCCACGTGGGGGTCCATGGACCCGCCTACATCGAAGAGCATGAGCACCTTTACGCGGTTTTTTCGTGAGGGAATCATGGAAATGTCCAGCATGCCGGCATTTTCAGAAGTTTTGCGAATGGTGCCCTTCATGTCCAGCTCATTGGGTATGCCTTCACGGGTGAGCTCGCGCAGGCGTTTGAGGATCATCTTCATGTTGCGGGTATTGAGCTCCACGCGGTCGTCGAGGTTGGCATACTGGCGCTTTTCCCACACCTTGAGGGCATTGCCGTGCTTGCCGCTGCGCTTGCCTATGCGAAAGCCTTCGGGGTTGAAGCCACTGTTGCCAAAGGGAGAGGTGCCGCCCGTACCGATCCACTTGTTGCCGCCCTGGTGGCGCTCCTGCTGCTCCTGCATCAATTGTTTGAAGCGCTCCATAAGCGCATCCAGACCTCCCATGCTTTCGATGGCGTCTATGTCTTCCTGGCTGAGGGCACGCGCCAACTGGGCGCGCAGCCACTCCTCGGGGATATTGGCCCAAAAATCTTCGTCCAACTCTGTTTTTCCCTGAAAATATTTGCCAAACAACAGATCGAAGCGGTCCAACTGCCCCTCGTGCTTTACCAATATGCTGCGGCTGAGGTAGTAAAACTCCTCAATGCTGGGGCCGGTAACGCCTTTTTTCAGGGCTTCCATGAGATGCAAAAACTCCTTGAGCGAAGTTTTTACCCCGTGCTTCCGCAAGTCGAAAAAGAAAGGTATGAACATCTGATATGCGTAAAGGTGTAGCCCAAAGGTACACAATTATTCGATTCGGATAAAGGAATGCCCGGCCCCTGTGATTCAGCACTCGCTCACATTTACCGGAATGTGAACAGCCAGGCCACCTTCAGAGGTTTCTTTGTATTTGGCATTCATGTCCCGGGCAGTATCCCACATGGATTTGATCACAGTATCTAGTGATACCTTGGCCGAGGCGGGGTCGCTTTCCAGGGCAATGTTGCAGGCCGTAATGGCTTTGATGGCCCCCATGCTGTTGCGTTCAATACAGGGAATTTGCACCAGCCCTCCCACGGGATCGCAGGTGAGGCCCAGGTGGTGTTCCATGGCAATTTCAGCTGCCATGAGGGCCTGCTCCACACTGCCGCCCAGGCATTCTGCGAGGGCAGCGGCTGCCATAGATGAGGATACGCCTATTTCGGCCTGGCAGCCGCCCATGGCGGCTGAAATGGTGGCGCCCTTTTTAAACAAAATGCCTATCTGCCCCGCTACGAGCAGAAATTTGACTATATCGGCTTCCGACACCTCCTCGCAAAAGCAGATCGCATACATGAGCACAGCCGGAATCACCCCCGCAGCCCCGTTTGTAGGGGCCGTAACCACTCGCCCAAATGCGGCATTTTCCTCATTTACTGCCAGGGCAAAACAACTCACCCATTTGAGGGTCTCCCGGAATGATGGATGGCCTGCACGTATAGCCTCCATCCAACTGTTGACATCCTGGTAGGTCCTGCCCGAAAGCAGGCGCTTATTCATTTCGGCAGCCCGCCTTTTTACCCCCAGCCCGCCAGGCAGCAGGCCTTCGGTGTGGCAGCCCCGGTAGATGCATTGCAGCATGCTGCGCCAAATGTGGTGTAAGCCCTGCTCTATGGCTTGCCTGCTGCGCCAGCTCAGCTCATTTTGCATCACCAGTTCCCACAATGCCCATCCATGCTGATTGCAGCAGTTGGCCAGGTCCCGGGCCGTTTCCACCGGGTAGGGAAGGGCCGGGCTGTCCCCAGCTTCTGGAGCTTCCTCCTCCCCCTCTTTGACGATAAAACCTCCTCCTATGGAATAATAGGTCTCACTGAGGGTTTGCCCATTTGTAAACTCCACCTCAAAACGCATCCCATTGGGGTGAAAAGGCAGGCTTTCCTGATATAAAAACATCAGGTCGGTAGCGGGATCAAACTCCAGGGGATGTTTGCCTGCCAGCAGTAACTGGTGGTTCTGTTGTATGCGGGCTACTTTGGGTTGAATAGAGGCCGGGTCTATTTCTACAGGGTCCTCACCGCTGAGCCCCAAGAGCAGGGCTATATCCGTACCATGTCCCTTGCCAGTTTTGGCCAGAGAGCCGTACAACAATACCCGTAGCTTGCTCACCTGCTCCAACAGCCCTTGTTTTTCCAGGCTGGCCAGCAGGGCAAGGGCAGCACGCCAGGGGCCCATGGTGTGCGAACTCGAAGGCCCAATGCCAATTTTGATAATGTCGAAAACACTGATAGCTGACATAATGCGAGCATCTTTAAAGCCGTCAACCGACGATACCTCAGCGAAGTTACAGCTCTTTTGGCTATCTTCCGCATCATTGGATTTTCCATAATTTGCCCCAACCAAAATTGGGAATCTGCTAATAAAGGCAGGAAATCTTCACGAATTATTGAGCTGCTCATAGCTTTCAAGCCGGGATATATTATATTTGTGTGTATCTGGATATGACGTTTGATTCCTTCATAAGCAGCACACATCTCAGCCCTGTGGCAGGCATAGGCTTGCTGATTTTGTTTATTTATGGGGGCAATTACCTGGTGCAAATAGCCGTGGGTAGCAGGCTTCCCTATCTGGGCCGCATCAGCACCTTTGCTGCCAGCCTCACTGCCTGGGTACTCACCCTTTTTGTACTGATTGCCTGCCGGGAGCAGCCCGCTGTACACCTGCGGTGGGTTTTGCCGGTAGGTGGAGGCCCGGGTGCCGATGAACTGCCATTCTTCCTGAGTATGGGACTGGAATTGAACGAGTGGAAAAGTCTGCTCATGGCCGTGGCAGGTGGAATACACTTACTGCTGTTGCTAAACGGCCATAGAGGGGAGGATAATTCGGTCCCTCCGGCCCCGTTTTGGGCCGACAGCAGCCTGTGCAGCTTTGCGGTGATGCTGCTATTGATGAGCGCCGACCTGCCGCTCATGTTGCTGGCCTGGGTGCTGGCTGCTTATGCCCTTTCGAGTATGTATCGCTATCCCTATCAGGAGTGGGACCTGCCACCTCTTTATACCTTCCTGGCCAACAAGTTAGGCGAAATTTTCATTCTGCTGGCACTCATTCTGCTCATGCTTCGTTTTCGCACCTGGCACCTGCCGCTGCTGCGCAATCTGCAGCTTCAGTTGGTAGAGGGGCACTGGGAGGTATTGCTCAGCTGGAAAAACCACAGCAACACCCATTACCTCTTTCCCATTAGTTTGGCGCTGAATTTTTTCCTGCTCTTTGTGGGCTTTATGCTCAAAGCCTGGGCAAATGTGTGGTGGGGATGGATGAGAAAGCATGCAGCGGCTATGCGCAGCCTGCAATGGGGACATGCTTCCCTGCTGTTTGGGGCGGGACTTTATACGCTGCTGAGCCTGAAACAACTTGCCCTTCCCGCTGCCTTTGAGTGGTTGTGGACAGTGCCGGGTGGCCTGCTGCTGCTTGGGGTTGTGGGGGTTTACAGAAGCTGGCTGCTGCAGCATATTTGGGCGTATGCGCTGCTGGCCCTGGCAGGCTTGCTGCTGCTCATGGACAGGCAGGCTTCGTTCCCCACAGCTGCCCTGTTCAGCAGCTGGGTTGCCGGAACACTGGCCATGCTGTCGGCTGCATGGCTCTCGGTGAAAAATGAGCAGCTGATGAAGCAACACAACATGAAGATGTTTATACTGGAAAGCTCTGGCCCGGCAGCGCTCAACCCCTCCGATTACCGCTTTATGGGCGGCCTGGGCCGCCGCATGCCCCTGCTGGCTGCCATGCAGGCCGTAGCAGCAGCTACCCTGGCGGGACTCCCCTTTTTTGGAGGATATGTTCAGAAAATAAGCTTTCTCAAGCAACTGCTGGCAGGGCCTTTCTCGCTAGGAGACGGCATGCTGTTGCTGCTGTTTCTGGCTAGCCATTTTGTACTCTTGTTTTATTTTGCACGTTTACTGCTACTGCTGCTGAATAAACACAATTTATTGGAGCGGGCCAACATGGGTAGAGAAGGGGGCTTGTTTTCGCTGGAAACAGCAGCCGGGAAACAGCAAGCTGCTGGTGCTTACCGCCTTAGCTGGCAAAGCCAGTTGGCCCTGTGGGTACTGGCAGCTGCCTGCCTGTGGATATGGGCCAGTGCTTTGATGCCGGAAAGCGGCAGCAACTGGGCTGAGGGGCAGCAAGCGCATCCCGCTTTGCAAGGCTGGCTGGATATGGGCTGGAATGCCTTCTGTGTGGTAGGCCTACTGGCTGGCTGGCTGACATACAGGAGCAAAAAAACTGTGAACCTGCTTACTTCCCGGCCCCAAAAATCGCATTAGGCTGGTGAAAAAAATGGAGACGCTATTTTTTGAGCCTTCCTTTGTCTTCTCTGGCACCAACCACCTCCAACCTTTTCCAATAAAAAAAAGCCCGCAGTATGTGTACTGCAGGCCTGATGTATATCGGACAAAGAAAGAACTGTTAGGAAATGTACAAGCAAACTCTGTTATAACGCTTTATCATGGTATCTGTCTTTTACTTTACAGACAAGTACAACAGCTACCTTGCATGCTACTTTATGCTGTTTTGTCATTCCAGTGCTTTAAGCTCAAAGGCATGGGCCAGATAACTGATGATCTCCCGCTGCTCCTGGTTGGCTTTCCAGGCCGACTCCTCATGTGAGAGGGCAATGATTTGTTTGGTACGGGTATCGGCAAAAGCCGTTACGGTATCTTTCATACTTTGCAGCTCTTCAGGGCTGAACAGGCTGGGATCGAAAGGTACAGCCGGGTAAAAGCGCTCGCCCACTCCTCCGTGTTCAAATATTTCATCCTCAATGCGTATGTACCCCTGTGATTCGAGCAGACCAAAGAGCTCGCGGAAATGCGAGGGTACAGGCCCCATTTGAATAGCGCGGTAGTTGCAGCCCGATATGGAATAACCCGTGCGCTTGAAGTTGAGGAAATCCCCGTAAAAGAGTAGCTTGTTCATGCGCGTTTTCAGGGGCTTATTTTCCGTAGCAAAAAAAATGATATAGTGGGCCACCTTCTCCAGGCTCGGCTTTACATAGCCAGTGTATTCGTTGGGCTGGGTGTGGTGGTTCCAGATGTACTCCACCAGAGGCAGCAAGTTGTTGTTTTGGGTAAGTTCCTGTATGCGTTTTTGGAGCTTTTCATAAGCTTTGGGAGTGAAGCAAGCTTTTTTTTCTGCCACAAATGAGCGGAAATGCTGTGGGTCTCTTGCCAGCCGTATGAGTTTGGCGTTGGCCAGACTGGGAATTTCTCCCTGCTCGTACTGCCGGTAGCTGTTGGTACCAAAATCCAGCACTTCGGCAATCTTGGCCGATGAAAGGCCATACTGCTCACGTATTGCCTTTATTTCTGCCGGGAAGGGAATCTGGTGTTTTGCCCGGTATTGGTTGTATAGCTGCTGCAAATTGAATGCATCCGTTTCTTTGGTGCTGAACTCGCGCCCCGTATCGGCACACAAATATGCGTGTGCACATATTTCAAAGCTTTCACGCCTGAACTGCGCTCGTGTCCACCGGCGTATGAGGTGAACCCTGCCCCCAGTAAACGGACTCTTGATATTCTGATGAATCATATCAGCGGTGTTTAAAGAGGCCACGGCCTGCCAGCTTGTGCAAAAGCCAGCAAAGCCATGCCCCATTGACGCTAAGCAATGTTTGTTGTGAGTAAGTAAATGGTGAATATGTAGTATTTCTGTTCATTTCTTTTCTGGCCTTTGCCTGTCTGCTACCTGGGAAACCGCCTGAAATGCCAGGCAAAATACCGCTCCCTCCTCCAAACCCAATGATAAGCTGATGCGCAGCTTCCTGCCTTTGAATACACAGGCAAACTCCCACTCGGGCCGTTGTGGAATCCACTTACCTTTACATGGCCCTTCGCAATAATGTCTCACCTCCAATTGCCCAATCACTTCCTCCCGCTCCCCGGCACTCATTTCACAAGCCAGCAGGGTCTGAAAGCTTTGCTCTATGGGATAATAAACCATGCCATAACGGTGCTTCAGGGAGTTAAAGGTTTGGAGAAAAGCTGTTATTTCTTCTGTGCTGGCCATCATGCAGTAGTGGGCTCACCTTTTTAGCAAATGCATACACCAAAGATAGGAGGCAAAATAATATTATGCAACTTTTTTGTAAATAAAAATGAAATAATCAGTCATTTTTGCTACTATTTAGTGGAAAAAATGATGCCAACCCTATAAAACTCGATTCTTTTTGCTAAAAAAAATGGCAATAAAATCTCCATTTCATTTGTTTTTATACTAAAAAAAATAGTATTTTGATCTCACTCACTCAAACAAGCAGGCTTGCTGCTATATCGGACAATGAAAAGAACATCTACGCACTACCCCAGGCCAGTGCGCAAGCGCTATCTTGTGATTCCACTGCCTTCCTTCTTGCCCCGGCTGTTTCGGAAACACCTGTGGACAGCGGTGATGGTGGTGGGGAGCAACCTGGCCACCTACAGCTTGTGGGAGCATACAGAAGCCGTGGCAGCTTTGCCGCCAGTAGAGGAGCAGGCCTCCGGGCTATACCTGCTCGACAAGGCAGGAGTGTTTGCCCCCGACCTGCAGGCTTTTGAGGCCAAAGTGCGCGAAATTTCCAGCATGCTGCGCATCCCGCCCGAATGGCTCATGGCGGTGATGTATGCCGAGTCGAAATTCGATACGCGGGTGCGCAATGTGCTGGGCAGCGGCGCCGTAGGCCTCATACAGTTTATGCCCCAAACGGCGGCAGAGCTCAATGTGTCTATCCAGCGGCTGGCACACATGGACCACCTCCAGCAACTGGAATACGTGTACCTCTACCTGCAGCAGGTGCGTCAGCGCTACGGCGAGTACGAAAGCCTCACCGATCTGTACCTGGGCATTTTATACCCCAAAGCCCGCAAACAGGACGACTGCTTTACCCTTTACGCCAAACCCGCCAAAGCCTACCGCCAGAATAAAATCCTGGACGAAAACGCCGACGGACGCGTGACCGTCAGCGACATCGACCGGCGCATGCAGCGCATGTTCCCTACGGCCTACCAGGTGGGAATGAGCGGCCCGGATGAGGCAGAAGCTGATTGAGCCGGCTAGCTAGCTTCAATGAAAAGGGGAGGCTCATTGCTTTTCTGAGCCTCCCCTTTACTACCGCCCCTGCCAAGGCAGGGCCGCCTTGATCAAATATCAAACTTTATACCCTGAGCCAGCGGCAGGTCGTCCGACCAGTTGATGGTATTGGTTTGCCGGCGCATATAGGCCTTCCAGGCATCAGAGCCCGACTCGCGCCCGCCGCCAGTTTCTTTTTCACCGCCAAAAGCCCCGCCTATCTCGGCTCCCGAGGTGCCGATGTTGACATTGGCAATGCCGCAGTCGGAGCCCAGATGGCTGAGAAACAGCTCGGATTCCTTGAGGTTTTCGGTGAAAATAGCAGAGGACAGTCCCTGCGGCACCTCATTGTTGATGGCAATGGCTTCCTCTATGCTGTCATATTGCATCAGGTAGAGAATGGGGGCAAAAGTTTCCTGCTGCACCATGCTGCAGTCGTGCGGTGCTTCCACAATGGCAGGGCGCACATAGGTGCCCGTCTCAAAGCCGGGGCCTTCCAGTACCTCGCCACCGTAGAGCAGCTTGCCCCCTTCGGCCTGTACCCGCTCCAGGGCTGCCTGCATATTGGCTACCGCCTGGCGGTCGATCAGCGGCCCGATGAGGGTGTTGGGGTCCATGGGGTGCCCGATGCGCCCCTCCAGCGAGCGGTAGGAATTGACCAGCTTGTCGCGGAAACTTTCGTAGATTTCGCTGTCGATGATCACGCGCCGGGTGCTGGTACAGCGCTGGCCGCAGGTGCCCACAGCCCCAAAAATAATGGCCGGTATGGCCAGTTGCATGTTGGCGTGCCGCGACACGATGATGGCATTGTTGCCGCCCAGCTCCAGAATAGTTTTGCCCAGGCGTTTGGCCACCGTCTCGGCCACGGCCTTGCCCATACGGGTAGAGCCCGTAGCCGAAATGAGCGGAATGCGGGGATCGGCAGCCATGCGCTGACCAATTTCCCGCTCACCTACGATCATGTTGAAAATCCCGTCGGGCAGCTCATTGGCCTTGAGCACCTCCGAAACGATGTTCATGCAGGCCACTGCCGTCAGGGGCGTTTTTTCACTGGGTTTCCATACACTCACATCCCCGCATACCGCAGCGATCATGGCGTTCCAGGCCCACACCGCCACCGGAAAGTTGAAGGCCGAAATGATGCCTACCACGCCCAGGGGATGCCATTGCTCATACATGCGGTGATGCTTGCGCTCAGAGTGCATGCTCAGGCCATACAACTGGCGGGATAAGCCCACCGCAAAATCGCATATATCGATCATCTCCTGCACTTCGCCCAGCCCTTCCTGGTAAATTTTCCCCATTTCCAGGCTTACCAGTTGGCCCAGGGCTTCCTTATTGCGCCGCAGTGCATCGCCGATCTGGCGTACAATCTCCCCTCGCCTGGGAGCCGGTATGTCGCGCCATACCAAAAAAGCCTCCTGCGCCGATTCCAGCACCATTTCGTACTGCTTTTCATCGGCATATTGTACATAGGCCAGCAGGCGGCCGTCGGCGGCAGCGTGTACAGGTGTGTAGTGCAGCTCTGCTGCATACCAGCCCTCCAGGCCCGTATGGATGACCGGACACTTTTCTCTTATGCCCAGCTCTGCAAGTATTTCGTTTACAGCTATTTTTTCCATGAAAATATCGATTAAGTTATTCCTTGATAATCACACCGGAGGCTTCAAAGGCCAGGGTGACTTCGGGTTGGGTAATCTCTGCGGCGGCGGCTTCCTCCGACATGCCGCCGTCAACAGCCAGATGCCGAAGCTCTTCTACAGAGAGGGTATCCGTAAATACCCGCCCTTCCGCTATGGCAGTTTTTCCCGCTGCATCCTTGGGGATAAAAAAACCATAGTCTTTGAAGCGAATGCGCATTTCGGTTTCTTCATCCAGCGGCATAGTCATCCAGCAGCCTTTGGCCTGGCAGCAGGCACTGATCGTCCCTGCAACTTTGACCTCAGGCTTGCCGCCGGCCAGCATGTAGGCCTTCAGCTCTTCGGCAGGTATGGCTCCCGACTCATCTATGCGCATGCCGTGGAAGCTCATTTTTCCATCGGCCGATACACTGTCGGGCGGGAAGGAGGCAGTTTCACCTGAAGGGGAAGTCTGATTTTTTCCACAACTGAACAGCAGCATGAGGGAAAAAAGTAAGAAGGGAGTAATTGAAGGTTTCATCATAAAACTTTTTGGTGTTTTCATCTCACAAAATTACACAATTCACCTATCACATAAAAAAAACAGGCGGCTTCAAAGCCGCCTGTTCAAAAAACGAGCACCAGAGTTGTGGTGCAGCATGGGCAGCGCAGCTACCCGATGCCTCTTTATCCCCGCTTGGCACGCTCCCACAGCACACTTTGGGAGCCTTTCACATAGCGGAGGAAACCCGCATAGCAGGCATAGTTCATGATAAAAAAGTAGTAAGGCACAAAGAAGGCCTTTACTTTGAGTTGCTTTTTTTCGAGTAAATACCCCATCAGAGCCGCCAGGTAGAAAGCTATCTGTGCCAGCAACGTAAACTGGTAAAAAGGCAGGCCCTGTGCGGCCAGTACGATGTTGCTCACCATCAGCCAGAAAAGGGCCACTGGTGCCAGCGTCCAGCGCAGCACCCGATGCGAAACGTACTGAAAGGTGAGGATGCCGTATTTGAAAATGTTGAGCAGCGGAGCCAGACGCACAATGGCCTGTATGCCGCCGGCAGCAATGCGCACCTTGCGCTTGAGCTCCTCCTTTACCGAGGCCGAAGGCCCCTCGGTGGCATAGGCTTCGGGCTCGTAGCGCACCCGGTAGCCCTTCTGGGCAATGCGCATGGTGGTATAAAAATCTTCAATCACCGTGTCGGTGGGAATTTCTTCGTGCAGCTCGGTACGAATGGAAAACAGTTCTCCGGCAGCGCCTACCACCGAGTACAGCTCCGAATCCCACTTTTTGAGGGTGGACTCATACTTCCAGTAAAGGCCTTCGCCTGCGCCGCTGGCGCTGTCGGCCGATTTGGAGCGTATGCGCTTTTCGCCTGCTACGGCCCCTACGCGCGGGTCCTCATAGTGGCGTACCATCTTGCGCACCACATCCTTGTTCAGGTAGGTGTTGGCGTCGGTGTAAATGGTAATGGGGGTATCCACATGGGGCATGGCCCGGTGTACAGCCGCAATCTTACCCGCACGGGGAGGCTGGTGCATGAGCTTGATCTCAGGATAACGCGCCACTATGTCCGGTGTGCCGTCGTCCGACCCATCCGTGATGAACAAAAACTTCAGCTTGTCCTTGGGGTAGTCAATGGCCAGCGAGTTGTGTATCTTTTCCTCTATAAAGTCGGCTTCGTTGTATGCAGCCACCAGCAAAGTTACGGGCGGCAGGTAGTCCTCATTAAAGGGTTTGGGCTTGTCTATACCCAGGAGCCGCTTGAGTTTTATCAGGATGTAAAGGAGTATGCCATACCCAACGTATGCATAAAAGAGCAATGCCAGACAAATCCAAAAGCTTATGATAAAAAATGTCGTCATTGAGTTCTCTTAATTTGGTTGAAAAGCGTTTGTGCAATCAATGTGAATTTCTGTTTATAAGAATAATTTTTTAGTGAAAATTCTCTTGCGCAAGTTAATACTTTGATCCCTTATTCCCTTGCTGTTGCAGTTTGGATATGCCCCATTCAGGAATCAATTTTTGCCAGTCGCAAATTTAACAGCCTGCCAGGAGGGGCATTTTTCTCCAAATGTCTCCCAACTTATGGAAAAGTTGACAAAAAATGAGGCGCTTGTGCGTACAGAACTTTCGCCCTCTTTGTTTGGGGTGTAAACTTTTGCCGTATTTTTTGTTTCCCCTGTCCTCAGTTCTGCTCAGTATGCAGCCCGAGCCTGGTACACTCCCTGCTAACAGGAGGCCCGGGAATATTTATTGTATCAGAAAAATAAAAAACTAACAAGCTGAAAATATGTAGATAAAAAAATCCATTTATTAATAAATTGGAGGGGTTGTTCCCCACCAGAAAGCAGAAGCAGAGGAGTCCCCCAATTGTGGCAGGAAAGAATAAGGCAGGGGCATTGCAGCTTTTTGGAGACAAATGCGCGGATTTTCGCCCATTCAAAAATGCGATTCAACACGCATTTTATTCTACTCATCTGGCACGACTGTCAGCTAAGCGCATGCCGGGCATTTTTCCCGTAATTTATCTCTAATTTGTGCCAAAATACGCCTGAATCTTACCTCAGGTTTGGCTTCAGGTAGCTTTTGCCCATTAATAGAGGGTGCTGTTTTCGATAAGCTTTTTATATATAGCAAATATAACAGAAGGGAACAGTATTTGAATATAAATATTCTCCATATAAAATAGGTGAAGGTTTTTGACCAGATTCAGTCTTTGTTTTCAATCTTTTATTTGTATATCTGATTATGGATTTACTACACTTTTTGCGGATACTGGGAAAAAGAAAATGGCTCATCGCGGCAGTTGTGATGTCGTCTATGGTGCTCACTTTTCTGGTTACACGCAAGCTCCCCAAAGTTTACAAGGCAAAAGCCCAGATTGCGACGGGGATTACTGAAAAAACAGGTCCTACTCCCCTGAACTGGACCCCTCAACTACAGTGGTTTGAAATTGACAGCAGGTTTAACAACCTCATCGAACGCATCAAGTCCAACCAATCTATTGCGCTGCTTTCATATAGCCTGGCGCTGCACGACCTGGAGGGCAGCGAGCCTCCCTTTGCCGATCTTGACGAGCTGCAAAAAGACTATACGGCCGAGCAACTCCGCAAGGCTACGCTCATTTACCGCACCAAGCTTGACTCCATTCAACCCCTGATGAATCCGGGAGAAACCGACAACCTGCATGTGAAAATACTGGAGGACCTCGGTTACGACCAGAAAACGCTGATGGAAGACCTGCAAATTGGACGCGACGCAGGCTCCGACTTTATCGGCATCACCTTTACCTCCAAAAATCCGCAGATGTCGGCTTTTGTGGTGAATACCCTTTGCAAAGAGTTTATTCGCTACTACGATATATCACGTGGCCAGGAAGTGGAAAATGCCGTGGCCTTTTATGCCAAGCTGGCCCAGGAAAAGAAGCAAAAGCTGGATGAACTCATGGAGATGGAGAAGGCGCTGCGTTCCAAAACAGGCACCGTGGCCTTTGACAAACAGGCCGAGGCCCTGGTGAAGCAAATTGCCGATCTGGAGATACTGCGCAACAGCGAAATGGCCAAGATCCCCGGCCTGGAAAGCACCCTTGAGAGCATCGACCAGAAGTTTAAGCCGGGAGAAGAATCCTACCTGGATGCCTATACCAGCGTGGCCAATTCCAAGGTGCTGGAGTTGCAGGAAGAAATCAGGCGGCTCACCGACGCCAAACTGGAAACGGAACTCCGCGGTGGCAACTCGGCCGCCTTGGCCGACTCACTTGCCCAGCTGAGGGCCAGGCTCAAAACGCAGATCAGCCAAACTGCCAGTGTAAAAGCCTTCAACCCCGCCAATGCCCGTGAAGACCTGGTGTCCAAGCGCCTGGATGCAGAGCTGGAGCTCAAAATGTCCAAGGCCATTGCTTCTACCCTCGACAGAGAACTGGCAGCCCTGCGCGGCAGAAAAGCCCTGATGACCAACAGCAAAAAAGACCTGGACGAATTTAGCCGGGAAGTGACCCTGGCCCAGGACGAGTACCTGGCCGTGGCCAAGCGCCTCAATGACGAACGCCTCAAAATCGATACCGGTAACCAGCTCAAACAAGTGGAGTGGGTGCAGCCCCCTTCCAAGCCCGAATCCAGCAAAGCCCTCATACTCGTGGCCCTTTCGGCCATTGTGAGCCTGGCGCTGTGCATTGTGGTGCTCTTTGTGCTGGAGTATGTGGACATCAGCATCAAAATGCCCTCCAACTTCAAGCGCCTTACCGGCATGGAACTCATGGGCGCGCTCAATAAGCTGGAAACGGATAACCTCGACCTGGTTTCCCTCTTTATGGGAACCAACCAAAACATGAGCCTGGAAACTTACAAACAACTACTGCGAAAAATCCGATATGAAGTGGTGGCTTCCGGCGCGCGCATTTTCCTCGTAACCAGCCCCAGGGCAGGCACAGGTAAGACTTCACTGCTGTTTTCGCTGGCCTACTCCCTCAGCCTCAACAAAAAGAAGGTATTGCTCATAGATACCAACTTCAAAAACAACGATCTTACACGCATGTGCTCCGCAGCACCTACCCTGGAAAAATACCTAAGCAATGAGATTCCCCGTGAGCAACTCATCTCCAGTTCGGGACTTGACGGTGTGGATGTCATTGGTTGTGAAGGCGGAAACTATACCCCCTCAGAGGTATTCTCCTACGGAGACTTCCGCCAACTGCTCAATGAGCTCTCCATTCAGTACGACTACATTTTTCTCGAAGGGGCCTCGCTCAATACCTTTGCCGACTCCAAAGAGCTGACTGAGTACGTGGACAAGGTACTGCCCGTTTTTTCGGCCCGTTCGTCGGTGAAGCAACCCGACAAACTATCCATTGAGTACCTCGCCTCTATGAATGGCAAATTGATGAACCCGGTATTGAACAAAGTAGAAATGGATAATTTGAATGAATAATCTTAAAACCTAATAAATCATTTACAAAAAATACTTTTTCCAAATATGGAGCAGGTCAACGTAAGGAGCCTGGGTATATCGTGCCTGAAAAAGCGGCCTGCGTATGTACCTTTCCAGCCGGAAAATTTGAGAAGTGCCTTTTCTAAGGCGGTTAAGGTTAAATCAGTAAATAATGGAAAGTAAAGACCAACCTTTAGTATCCTTCATTACCCTCAATTACAACCAGACACCCGTTACTTGTGAATTTCTGGAGTCCACCAGAAGCCTGACCTACAAAAACTTTGAAATTATTGTGGTTGACAATAATTCCAAAGAAGACCCCACGGACTACATACAAGCAAACTACCCGGAGGTTACCCTCATTCGCTCGGAAAAAAACCTGGGGTTTACCGGCGGCAACAACTTGGGGATGAAGTATGCCAAAGGCGATTACTTTTTTATCATCAACAACGATACAGAAGTAACTCCCGGTATGCTGGAGCCTTTGCTCAAAACCTTTGAGCAGGATCCCGAAATAGGAGTAGTGTGCCCCAAAATCCGCTTTTACGACCAGCCGGAGCTCATTCAGTATGCCGGATACACCGAAATCAACCCCATCACCGGCCGCAATGTGGCCATCGGTATGTTTGAGGTGGACAACGGCCAGTACGACCAGGGCAGTTATACCGAATATGCACACGGAGCGGCCATGTTGGTAAAGCGGGAGGTGGCAGAAAAAACAGGCGGCTTTGCCGAGTTGTTTTTTATCTACTATGAAGAGCTCGACTGGAGTGCCCGCATCAAACGGGCCGGCTACAAAATTTACTACCAGCCCGAGTCCCTTATTTACCACAAAGAGTCGGTTACTATGGGCCGCGAAAGCCCCATCAAAGCCTATTATCACAACCGCAACCGCATTCTCTTTATGCGGCGCAATACCAAACCGGCCCATCAGCTGATGTTTACCCTGTGGCTGCTCTTTGCCATTGTGCCCAAAAAAATGCTGACCTATATGCTCAAGTTTCAAACCAAGCATATTCAGTCTTTTGTGCGTGCCCTTACCTGGCACCTCAAACACCGCAATTTGTCGGCCGTATAGGCCCGGAAGATTGCCGCCCCAACATTGCAAGCTTTTAGTTAATGTTTTAATAAATCAACAAAACAAGAATAAAATTTTTATGATTACATCTCTCGTTACCGGTGGAGCCGGCTTTATCGGCTCTCATGTAGCAAAACATTGCCTGGCTCTCGGACATCAAGTCGTAGTTCTGGATGATTTAAGCGGAGGCTTTGAAGACCACCTGCCCGAAGGGGTGATCTTTGTCAAAGGCTCGGTCTATGATCACGAACTGGTTACCCAATTGTTTGACCAATACAAATTCGATTATGTATATCACCTGGCAGCCTATGCTGCCGAGGGCTTGTCACATTTCATTCGCCGCTTCAACTACAACAACAACCTGATAGGCAGCGTCAACCTCATCAATGAGTCGGTAAAGCACAAGGTGAAGTGCTTTGTGTTCACCTCCTCCATAGCTGTGTATGGAGCCGGTCAGGTGCCCATGACCGAGGACATGGTGCCTCAGCCCGAAGACCCCTACGGCGTGTCCAAGTACGCCGTGGAGCTGGACCTCAAAGCTGCACATGAAATGTTTGGGCTGAACTATGTAGTGTTTCGCCCCCACAATGTGTATGGCGAAAACCAAAACATAGGCGACAAGTACCGCAACGTGATTGGCATTTTTATGAACCTGCTCATGCAGGGCAAACCCATGACCATTTTTGGCGACGGGGAGCAAACCCGCGCCTTCAGCTACATAGATGACGTGGCCATTCCCATTGCCACCTGTGTGGACATACCCGAAGCCTACAACGAAGTGTTCAACATTGGGGCGGATAAACCCTACACCATCAATGAGCTGGCCCAGGTAGTGGCCGATGAGCTGGGGGTGGAGTTGAAGAAAACCCACCTGCGTGCCCGCAACGAAGTGGTGGACGCCTACGCCGACCACAGCAAGGCACACCGCGTGTTTGGCCGCGAGGAAGCCATTGGCCTGCGCGAAGGCATTGCCCGCATGGCGGCATGGGCCAAGAAGG
The DNA here is from genome assembly GCA_003696835.1 of Bacteroidota bacterium. Classification (GTDB taxonomy): domain Bacteria; phylum Bacteroidota; class Bacteroidia; order J057; family J057; genus J057. Next base: position 10,356 of record RFHT01000212.1, on the reverse strand, counting down.
TAGGAGCCCGTCAGGGACAGGAATTCGACAACATCGAAATTACTGAAAAACTGCCCGAAGGCTGGGAGGTCAAAAAGAAAGAACCCACCGCTTGAGTAGGGTAAACCCAAACTGAAAGCGGCCCGATGGCGTGAAGCCACCGGGCCGCTACTGTTTGAGCGTTTCTTAGCCCACCTCTTTGCGCAGTACCTCCAGCGGGGGCTTGTTGACAATGCTGCGGCTGTTGAGCATACCCAGCAGCACCGTAATGCCAGTGATGATGAAAATTACCAGCAGGGGAGGCCATAGCTTGGGCACAAACACCATTTCAAAGCTGTAAATGGCGGTGGCCCAGCTGCCCAGCAGGGCCAGAATGATGCCCGTAACGGAAGCCAGCAGGCCCAATATGAGGTATTCGTACATATTGATGCGCAAAATCTGGCGGCGGCTGGCGCCCAGGGTGCGCAGCAGTACGCTCTCCTGTATGCGCTGGTATTTGCTGATGATCACCGACCCCAGCAGCACAATCAGACCCGTGATGATGCTGAACAGTGCCATAAACCGAATCACAAATGAAACCTTGCCGATCACATCGTCAATGGTGTTGAGCACCAGGGCCAGGTCGATCACCGATACATTGGGAAACTGCTGCACCACGGCACGCTGAAATTTGGCCGAGGTCTCCGTGCCGTTGGTGCGGGTAATGAGCACGTGAAACTGCGGGGCATTTTCCAGCACCCCCGCCGGGAAGAGGACCATAAAGTTGGTTTGGAAGCGGGCAAAATCGATTTGGCGAAAACTGCCCACATAAGTTTTGATGAGCCTGCCCTGCACATCAAATACCAGCTCATCGCCCAGGTCCACGCCCAGGTCGTCGCGGCCAAACTCTTCCTCCAGGGACACAAAAATACTGTCGCCCTCCTGTACCCGGCCCACCCATTTGCCTGCCACAATGGTTTCGGAGCCGATGAGGCTGTCGCGGTAGGTGGCGCGGTATTCGCGGTTGACGGCCCAGCGGGCTACCCGCCTGGAGGTGCGGCTGGTATCGTTGAGAATTTCGGCCCGGCTGCGGCCCTTGACGCTAGCCAGGCGCATGCTTACGATGGGTACCTGCTGTATGAGCGGCAGCTCATACTGGCTGGTGAGGCTTGCTAGCTCCTCCTTCTGGCTGTTTTGTATGTCAAACAATACCATGTTGGGCTGCTTGCCTGTGCCCGTCATTTCTACCTGGCTTAGCAGCAAGTCCTGTATGAAAAAGAGCTGCGTAATGAGGGCCGTACCCAGGCCTATGCACACCATGAGTACCAGGGTCTGGTTATTGGGGCGGTAGAGGTTGGAAAGGCTCTGGCGCCAGATGTAGCTGGCATTGGCAGGGAAAAAACGGCGTACAGCCCAGCTGATGAGCCTGGCCACGCCTGCCAGTACCAAAAAGGCGGCCCCAATGCCCAGCACAAAAAAGAGTGCTTCCAGCGGCCGCTGCATTTGCCAGAAGGCAAATCCATACACAAACAGGCCAATGAGGCCAATCATGAGCCATACTAGCCGGTCCCGCCGGTGACCATTGTGCTCAAAGGATGCCCGGAGGGTATAAAGGGGAGAAATATGCCGTATGGGCAGCAGCACCAGCAGCGCAAACAGCACCGCAATGGCCAGGCCGGTGAGTATGCCCTGCGCCACCGACGGCCAGGAAATTGACACCGTGGCCTCAAAAGGCAGAAAATCCATGAGCACAGCAGGCAGCACCCGTTGTATGAATACCCCCAGGGCTGCTCCGGCAATGGCCCCTGCCAGGCCCATGAAGGAAATTTGCAGCAAATAGATGAAAAACGCCTGTGAGCCCCTGGCTCCCAGGCAGCGCAGCACTGCCACAGCGGGAATTTTTTCCTTCACATATATGTGCACGGCACTGGCCACCCCTACGCAGCCCAGCAGCAAGGCCACAAAGCTCACCAGGTTGAGAAAGCGTTCCATGTTGGTGAAGGCCCGGCTGATGCGACGCTTGCGGTCTTCCACCGTTTCGCTGCGCAGGCTTTCACGCCGCAGACGGCCTTCTATTTTTTCTTCCAACTTTTCACCGTCCACCCCTTTGGGGAGCTTGTAGTAAAAAGCGTGGTTGATACGGCTGCCCTTTTGCACCAGCCCGGTGGCTTCGAGGTAGTCGCGGGGAATAAATACCGTGGGGGCTACCGTGGAGGTCACAGCATTCTGGCCGGGAATCTGCATCAGCTTGCCGGCAATGAGGAAGGTGACCCGCCCAATTTTTACCGAATCTCCTACTTCTACGCCGTACTGTATGAGGAGACTCTGATCCACCAGCGCATTTTTTCCCTGCTGAAAGGTGGCAGCGGCTTCGGGCGGCTCCGTGGCCAGCTTGCCGTAGAAGGGATACCCTCCCTTAAGGGCGCGCACCTGGATGAGGCGGGTGCCCTGCGTTTTGGGAAAATACACCATAGAAGCAAAGCTGGTTTCGCGTGCGCGCTCCCCGCCTATGGAGTCTATGAGTTGTTGCAGGCTGTCACTGTAGGGTTTGTTGGCCTGAATGACCAGATCAGCTCCCAGCAGGTTTTTTGCCTGGTTTTGGATATCATTCCGCAGGTTGTCGCTAAAAGAGTTGATGGCCACCAGGGCAGCAATACCCATGACAATGGAGGCCGTAAACAGCAATAAACGCGAACGGCTGCGGCGGCTGTCGCGCCAGGCCATTTTCCACAACCATTTAAATTCAGACATGCGCATTTAGCGTTTTTTCTTTGAATATGAGTGTTTTCTTCATTTGTCCATGTTTACACCTATTGGGCTTAGGAGCCTCCTTGGTGCACCCTGTGGTTAAGGAAGGCTTTGGTTTTCAATCCCATGGCCTGTATCTCTTTAAGGAGTCTCCCCTGCACTCCTACTTGCTACCGGCTCAGTCCTCTACCACCTCCCCGCCTTTGAGGCGGATAATTCGTTGGGTTTTGGCAGCCAGTTCCGTATCATGCGTAACCAGGATGAGGGTAGTGCCCGCTTCACGGTTGAGCTCAAAGAGGAGGTCTTCCACCTTACCCGAAGTTTCTTCATCCAGGTTGCCAGTGGGTTCATCGGCAAAAAGGATGAGGGGGCTGTTGGCAAAGGCGCGAGCCAGAGAAACGCGCTGCTGCTCGCCTCCGGAGAGCTGAGCGGGATAATGGTGGTGGCGTTCGGCCAGGCCGACGCGCGCCAACAGGTCCATGGCTGTGCTTTTGGCACGCTTTTCGCCACGCAATTCCAGGGGCACCATCACATTTTCCAGGGCCGTAAGGGTAGGAAGTAGCTGGAAATTTTGAAAAATAAAGCCCACATACTGGTTTCTGATGGCCGCCCGTTGGTCTTCGTTCAACTCATCCAGCTTTACCCCATTGAGGGTAACCGAGCCCGCACTCGCACGGTCCAAGCCTGCACACAGGCCCAGCAGGGTGGTTTTGCCACTGCCAGAAGGCCCCACGATGGCCAGGCTGGCACCCTGCGCTACCTGAAAGCTCACATTTTTCAGCACAGTAAGGCTGCCAGTGCCGCTCTGATAAGTTTTAGTCAATTGTTGAATATTTAACATTGGATTCATAGCAGATATTCACATTTTTGCAGGGATATATATAAGATTTCTATAATTTTGCCCTGATTCAGGGGGTTATTTATACAGGTTTTGTCTCATATTGACGCATTTGTTCACCGTTTTATGCAAAAGATTCACACAACCATACCCATTCTCATCACAGTCATTTTTTTCACGGCATGGCTGGGCTGTAAAAACCGGGCTCAGTCGGATACGACCACTGCCCTGGATTCTACCCTGGTGGATGAAGAGGAGCCAGGTAGCAATACAGGGGTTAAAACTATCCTTTTTTTTGGAAACAGCCTCACAGCCGGGTACGGGCTCGAAATTTCGGAGGCTTTTCCCGCCCTCATCCAGAAAAAAATCGATTCCCTGGGCCTGAAATACAACGTAATCAACGCCGGGTTGAGTGGTGAGACCTCTGCCGATGGCCGTAGCCGTATCGACTGGCTGCTGGACCAGAAGGTGGACATATTTGTGCTGGAGCTGGGTGCTAATGACGGCCTGCGCGGTATCCCACCAGATGAGACCCGCCGCAACCTGCGCTCCATCATTGAGCAGGTGCGGGCAAAAAATCCCCAGGTCAAAATCCTCCTTTTGGGCATGGAAGTACCGCCCAACCTGGGCGAAGACTATGCCCGGGAGTTTCGCACGGTATTCAAAGACCTGGCCGATTCGCTGGATACGGCCTTTCTGCCCTTTTTGCTTGAAGGGGTAGCAGGTGAGCCCGAGCTCAACCTGCCCGACGGCATACATCCTACCCCGGAAGGCCACAAAATTGTGGCCGAAAATATCTGGAAGGCCCTCCAACCCTTGCTGTGAGTGTGGGCCCGGGCGGCAGGATGAAAACCGCTTCTGCCTTGTGGCCTCAGCAGCCTGATCCCATTTCTTCAACTCCCAACCTTCCCCTTATGTTTTTAGACCAACAAGTAGTATGGATCACAGGTGCCTCTTCCGGCATAGGTGAAGCCCTGGTATATGCATGTATAGACGCAGGAGCCCGCGTCATATTGTCGGCCCGTCGCCTTGCAGAGCTGGAGCGTGTGCGCGACGCCTGTGGCGAAGGGGCCAAGCGCTGCCTGCTGCTGCCGCTGGACCTCACCCAGCCCGAAACCCTTAGGGAAGCCACAGAGCAGGCCATTGCCCAAATGGGCAGGGTGGACCTGCTCATCAATAACGGGGGCGTGAGCCAGCGCGCGTATGCCCACGAAACCACCCTGGAGGTGGACCGGCGGCTGATGGAAATCAACTATTTTGGCCACATTACCCTCACCAAATACGTACTTCCTCACATGCTGGAGCAGGGGGGAGGGCACATTGTGGCCGTCAGCAGCATCACGGGCAAATTTGGCTTTCCCATGCGCTCGGCCTACTCGGCATCCAAGCATGCCCTTCACGGCTTTTTTGAAACCCTGGGCCTGGAACTGGCCTCCCGCCAGATATATACCACCGTGGTGTGTCCCGGGAGGGTGCGCACCCAGGTTTCGGTCAATGCACTTACCGGCGATGGTACGCCTCACGCCCAAATGGACCCCGGCCAGGCTCAGGGCATTTCGGCCGAACAATGTGCCCGGCAGATCCTCAGGGCGGTAAAGCGGCGTAAAAAGGAAGTGTATATAGGGGGCAAGGATGTAATCATGGTGTACCTCAAGCGCTATGCGCCTGCCCTCTTCTACTGGATGGCCCGGCGGATAAGTGCTACCTGAAACAGGTACCTTGCCTCCAGCATATATCCGCTTTTCCCCAAAAAAGAAGCTAAAGACAGCAAATACATGCTGCCTTTAGCCGGGTAGAATGAAGCACTAGATTCCACAACACAACTCTGCTTACTTACAAGGAACCCCTGTTTCCAGCAATTTCATATTTTGGTGTTGTTGGGGGAACAGGAAACGTTGGCCATAGCGGGTGAAAAACTGGTGGTTGGCGAGCAACTCCCGGCTTTGTTCATGCCATTGGATTTCAGGTATAAATTGGCCTGTGACATACTCCCGCTCACGTTTTAGCAAAAGGCTTTGTTCCGGGAAGTTGCGGCTGCCGAGGTAGGCCAGGTCTGCATCGCAAATAATTTTTTCCAGCAGGCTATGGGGGTGATGCGGCATCTTGGTCGCGCGAATCAGGCTGGATATTTTCCTGATTTTATGTTTGCTGAATCCCTCTTGACTCAAAAAATCAATGGCTATTTGGATGCTTGCCTCCTCGTGGTTTTCATCACTAAAGGCATAACCCAGGTCGTGGAGCCAGCACGCCACCAGTAAGACGTACATGTCAGAAGAAGAAATATTTTCGTAGGCACCAATTTCGCGTGCCATTTTAGCCACTTGCAGGGTATGGGAGTAGTTGTGGAAAACATACTCCTCTGGCAGTTGGTGCAACAACTTCGTGGCGTATTGAATGATTGCTCTCATAGTTTGGGGGATAATGGTATTGAGTAAATGGGTGATCAGGCAGTATTCCGTTCTGGCTTTTTTATTTGGGCTTGGCAGTTTGCCTGAAGCCAGCGCTTAGTTTTTTGATAAAGCCGAATAGTTCACGCTTTTTCTGCATGATTTGAAGCCGAACACCCTGCACTTCTTCAGCCAGGTAGGCATGCTGCCGCGAAACAAACTCGCTCCCGGCTATAGCTTTTCCGCTTATCAAAAGTTTGAGGCTTTTTTCGTGCTGCCGAATATCATGGCTGAGTGCCTGCAATACTTCTCCCTGATAATAGAGAATGTGATTCTGGAATTGCTCCAATCTGATCTTATCTTCCTCACTCAATGCCAGCAAGGCGTTTTGATCGAGCAATTTTTGGAAAAATGCCTCCTCCCCCGCCCAATGCCTGAGCTGAGAAAGCCAATGGTGATTATCCCTGTGGAAATCATATACCGAAACAGGAGGAAATGCTGCTCCGGAGGTTGGTTGCTGCTTTTTCATAAAACACAGATTTAGCCAATCAAAAATTGAAATTTGAAACGATCACGACACAGAGCAAGGGCAATAAGGCCCTGTGTTTCAATTGAGAAAGGATTGCAACAACAGAAAAAGGGGAACAGACTTATGAGAGGGAGGGGTATAACGGGAAGGTAAGTAATATGACTGTGTACATACAAGAGTGGGAGGCAAGGTAGTGGGAATTACGACCAGATCCTCAGTGAGATCATCATTGGGCCAGGGCACAGGCATAGCAGGGTGAATGCCTGTGGGGAATACTTGAACGCTCAGGGAGTAGAAACATGAAAAAGGGGACTCATTATCCAGGCAGGAGCCACTTTTTCCCACACCAAACTGCTGGAGAGATAAGACGGCCAACAGCAAACAACAACTCAGTTCTACCTTATATTTCCTCAGCTTTTTCATTCTGTAAGCATTTCTGTTTGGATACGATGCAGATCGGAAAAGGATTGGAATTTGTCGAAAAAATATCCGTATATAAAGCAGTTTTAAAGGTATTGAAAAGCATAATGTTTCTACAGATGGAAACCAACGAGTTGACTTACAGAGACTACCTGGCCATAGAGCGCACCCGCCTGGCCAATGAACGCACCTTTCTGGCCTATTTTCGTACGGCCGTAGCCATGCTGGCTTCAGGCATTGTGATTTTTAAGGTGGAGTTTTTTGAAAACATAGCCTGGATAGGGCTGATATTGATGGGCATGGCTCCAGCCATTTTTATTATTGGCCTGTGGCGCTTACTGTATGTGAAGCGGCGAATTAAGCGATATTACGTTCAATAGCTTAGATTTCGGCTTTTTCTTCTCCGGCAGGCCGGGCTGTTTTACTGGGTTTCAGGCAATGCGTTTTGGGGGTGCTCTTCAGTGCCACTTCATAGCCCTCCTCCCACCAGGCTTTGAGCAGTACGGGATCGAAAATAAAATTTTGGCCGGTGAGGATACGGGGGGTGTGGTAAAACTGCATATCCACGCGCTTGTGGGCTGCTTCCAACTGCCCGATGAGCAGGTCATCCAGCCCGATTTGGTTGAGCATAAAATCGTAGGTTTTGCTCAGTACGTGAAAGGCATTGCGCGAAGGGGGGGAAGAAATTACCCGCATCTCGGGCCGCAGGGCAATCACATCTATGAAGGTGGCTCCCAGGTTGATGGCTTTTTGTATGGGTATGAGATTGCCAAAGCCGCCGTCGCCATATTCGCAGCCATCTTTCTCGTACAGGCTCATAAAAGGAAGCATATTGGCCGAAGCCCAGATCCAGTCGCAAAAGGCATCATAGTCGTATTCATCTGAGCTTTTGTATTCGATTACTTCGTTGGTGAGGTTGGCTACGGTAACGATCACCCGCTTGCCGGAGGCACGCAGGCGCCGGAAGTCATCGGCTGTAAAGGTGTGGCGGATGAGTTGTTTGAGGTGGCAGCTATCGCCAAAGGTTTTTTTCCCCCGCAAAAACATGCGCACAATGCCCAGGTGGTTGATGGCCGTTTGGTAGCCTTCCCGCTTTTTTTTGATGATAAAAGGGCAGATTTTGAAAATGTCCTTTTGGGTAACACGGGTAAAGGTTGCTTTGAGCTTGTCAATCTCTCCGATGGCCACCAGCGGAGCCAGCAAACCGCCTGTGGAAGTGCCTACCACCACATCGTATTCCATTTTACACTTTTTGACCAAAAACTCGGCTACTCCACCAGCGTAGGCTCCCTTATTTCCCCCGCCTGAAATCACTAATGCATTCATATTGAGTTGATAAATAACCCCAATCTATGATTTTTCCTCAAAAAAAGGAAAAGCGCTACGTTCAACTATCGGGTATGCGACAGGCAAAAAATGCTACCCTAAATTTTTTCTATTTTCAGGATAATGCCCAATTTAAGGGGCCAATGATATGCCCAATTTTTTCACCAACCAACTCAATCCCCCCATGAACTGGTATCAAATCGCCAACGAAGCGGAAGTGGACAGCCCTGCACTGCTGGTTTACCCCCAGCGCATCCGGCACAACCTTGAACGCATGATCGCACAAGTGGGCGGGGACCCCGCCCGGCTAATGCCACATGTCAAAACCCACAAGATGCGCGAAGTGATGCGCATGCAGCTTGAGGCGGGCATACGCCGCTTTAAGTGTGCCACCATCGCGGAGCTGCAAATGTGCCTGGAGGCTGGTGCAAGTACCGTGCTGATGGCCTATCAGCTCACGGGACCCAAGGTTGGCCGCTTTTTGCGTTTGGCCCGCCAATTTCCCCATGCGCAGCTGGCTTCGCTGGTGGATGATGCCGGCGCAGCGCGCCAGCTGGCGGAAGAGGCTGCCGCTGCAGGGCTGAAGGCCCGGATTTACCTGGACGTAAACAATGGCCAAAACCGCACCGGGCATCCGCTGGATGAGCGAATTTTTCCGTTTTATCAGCAGTTGGCCGCCATGCCGGGCCTGGAGCTGCTGGGCCTGCACGTGTACGACGGCCACATACGGCAGGCCGATGTAGGGGCGCGGCAGCAGGCCAGCCATGCAGCCTTTGAACCGGTGTACGCCTTGCTGGAGCAAATACGGGCTGCCGGGCTACCGCAGCCGGAGGTGATCGCGGGCGGCTCGCCTGCCTTTTCGGCCGCAGCCATGCGGCCGGGAGTAGTGTGCAGCCCGGGTACCACCCTGCTATGGGATGCGGGCTACGATGCCATGGTGCCCGAGTTGGGTCTGCAATGCGCTGCTGTACTCATGACCCGCGTTATTTCCAAACCCGCACCTGGCCTCATTACCACCGACCTGGGCCACAAGTCGGTAGCTAGTGAGAATGCCCTGAACAACCGCCTCCGCTTGCTCAACCTGACGGATTACGAACCCGTGGGGCAGAGTGAGGAACACCTCGTGCTCAAGGTGGCAAAGTGGGAAGCAATAAACATAGGGGAGGTGCTCTATGGCCTTCCGTTTCACGTGTGTCCCACTGTGGCCCTGTACGGCCGGGCCCATGTGGTAGAAAAAGGAGAATGACACGGCCACTGGGAAGTGTATGCGCGCAATCGGGTGCTGAGCGGCTAAGGTCCAAGCATCTTTATTGCTTTTTTCGTACTTTTGCACATACCCTTGTATCATTCCCTTTCGAACCTCGTCATACAGGTACTTTTGTTATGCCCAAAAAAAACGTACCCACATCAACGCAAGCCCCTTATTTTCATTCCTTTTCACGGGAAAGTGTTCATCAGGATTTTTACTACAGTTGTCTCAGTCGCGAGCTGAGCCGCCTGCTGCGCAGAGAGGTGCTCACTGGCAAAGCCAAGTTTGGTGCAGGCAGTGCGGGCAAAGAGTTGCCCCAGGTGGTGGTGGCCCGGGTGTTTGAGCCCGGCGACTTTTACTCAGGTTATTACCGCGACCAGTCCTTTATGCTGGCCAAAGAGCTGGCTACTCCCCAGCAGTTTTTTACCATGCTTTACGGCGATGCGGACCGCGAGGCCTTTAGCGGCGGGCGCCAGATGATCAACCACTACAGCACCCCTCTGGTGGATGCAGAAGGAAACTGGCTGGAGCTGAAGGAGCAGTTGAATGTGGCAGCCTCCCTCTCCCCGGTGGCCGGGCAGATTACCCATGCCATTGGCATTGCGGCGGCTTCCAAAGCCTACCGCCAAAACTCCCGGCTGAGCACCCAAACACCCTTTTCCAACAACGGGCGGGAGGTAAGCTTTTGCATATCGGGTGATGCTGCGGCGGCGGAGGGTATATTTTTTGAGGCCATCAATGCCGCCGGAGTAATGCAAATTCCCCTGGCATTTGTCATTCTGGACGATGGCTACGGCATATCGGTGCCCACCGAGTACCAGGTAACCAAAGGCAATATCTCCAAGATACTGGAAGGCTTCAGGCGCAAGGAAGGAGAAAATGGCATTGATCTCTACACCCT
>RFHT01000211.1 GCA_003696835.1 Bacteroidota bacterium | reverse complement strand
GCAGGCGGCGCAGCCGCCTGCGAACCTTCAACTCCCCTCCTTAGGCCTTGCGCGAGTGGCGTGGCGGGATAATCCTGATAAGGATCGCGAACGCCTTTGAAAATAAGCAGATTCGTGAGTCAACGAGGGGCCGGGGGGTGGTTGACAAAAACAAAGTTTCATGTATGCATGGTCCATGAAGGCACTATTGAGGTATTCCCCCTTTTTTGCAGCAGGTATATGCTGAATAGATACTTTGAATGAAAAAATGTGTATTTTTAAGGAATTGCTCCCCGAAGGAAGGAAAAGATTTATTGCAACAGCAGCTATCCTTTTGCGTACACCAAAGGTATAACCCGCATTCCGTCAACGATTGATCCGTCACTTTTTGACCACTTCTTAAGCAGCATGAATAATGTTTCGAAAAATCAAAGCACTTAGTCCTGCTTTTTTACGCAAACTAGACCGCCAGCTTTTGCTCCACCACCCCCATTTTTGGGCCACCCGCCTGCATGTATTGCTCTTTGTGGTGGCAGCGGGCATGGGCTTCATGCTGCTCAGGGCGTGGGTGCCGGCGGGAATAGCCAGCTTGCCGGATCCTGAACTGAATTTTGCCCTGGCCTGGATACCAGCCGGCCTGCTGTTTTTACTCTGGGTATGGCAGGCAGGTGTACACAAAACTACCGGCCAGTACGGGCAGCATACCCCCTCACGGGAGTTCGCCCTGCAATGCCAGTACCTGCTGGGTGTGTTGCTCATTGCAGCTTTGCCCTACTTCCAGGGCGGCCTCACCATCAACAAAATTGCCCGATCCATAGATGATGAAACCCTGAGGCAAGATATTCATCTCCTCAACATGGGGGATGTGTACTTTCCACTCCAGGGAGCTGATTACCGCATCTACCCCGACCACACCTTCTCACCCCATTATATGAAGGCCGAATCCCAGTCGGCCCTCATTTTGGAACAAAAACAATTGAACAGGGCAGAGAAGCTCCAACTCATAGACGCCTATCAGCAACTGATCAAAAAATATGGAGGCTATGAAATTGGGCTGTCACCCTCTGTGGTGCTGGCGGCTTATGAACGCAAGGACATGATCTTTGCCCGCAACAGTGAAAAACTGCGACATGCCATTGATGAGAGCAGGAGCCGGATCCAGCTCATTGCACAGGCCAAATACGGGCAGTTTGGTTTTTTCGAAGACCAGAAACTGTACATGGTTTTTTTCATGACCTTTTTGGTGTGGATGAGCATGATGATTTTTTTGCGTACCAGCTTCCGGCAGGCCACCATCACCCTGCTGCTGTACGGAGCGGGCATACTGCTTATGGGCCTGTTTGTCAGAATTTCGGAATATCTGTTTCAAATTGATGGACGAGTTTTGGTATTTTTAACCTTCTTCGGTGCGCTTGCGTTTCTGAGCGTTCAGGCCTTTCTCACCGGCCGCTCGCGGCTTTCCCATTACTGGCAACAAATCGGCCTGGGACTTGCCAGCCTGCTGCTGCCTCTGACGGGAATTGTATGGATGACTACGGTGAGCACACAGCCGGGCCAAGATGCGGTGCCCAATGCCGTATTTACTGGCGTAGCCATTGCCTTTTTGGTGTGGCAGCTGGCATTCAACCAGCAGTTTATTCGCCTGCACGCTGCCCCCAGCACCGATTAATGCATTTTCTTTTCGTTCTTAACGTGTGCCTGCTATGACCCGAAACCTAAACCGATTCGTGCCGCCGGTGCTCAAGGCCATTGACCGCCAACTCTTGCTTAACCGGCCCGTTCTGTGGGCAACCCGCTTTCATTTTGTGCTCTTTTATGCCTTGCTGGCCCTCATTTTGGTGAGCCTCAAGGTGGGTACCACCCATGTCGATCCGGCGCGGGTGCCCCATGCCGACCTGCAGGGTATGTTGTGGTTTATTCCCGCCCTGCTGGGTATTGCCCTCTGGGCCTGGAAGGCCCAGCTCTTTGATGCCCGGGCTGCCTTCGGGCAGCTGTCTGCCTTGGAGGAAATACGCAATCAGCTCCTTTTCCTGGGAGGTGTGCTCCTCATCGGCTCGCTGCCCTTTGTTTATGGTATAGGCTTGTCGCAGAAGGTAGCGCATGCCGTGGACCGCACCCAATTGGTGACAGACATCAACACCCTCAATGCCGCTGATGGCTTCTTTTTGATGAAGTCCGAAGAAATTACCCATATTCCCTACCATGTTAAGGGAAATTACTTTTTGCCTCATTTTGGGTTTACTCACCCCCGACTCCTACCGCATTACGAAGCTGAGAAGCAACAAACAAGCAGCTCTTGGTGCAAACAAAAATCCATGGTGTACAACTACATGCAGGTAATGCACAAATACAGTGGCTACACCATCTCTTACCCAAGCCGCGACATACTCGCTGCCTACCAGGCCCGCCGCCCCTTGTTTGGCGATGAGTTCATTCAGGCCCGTGACCTCGCCCGGAAAAACATTTTCCGCATCAGCACAGCGCAGGCGGGTTACGGCTGGTTTCAGACGCCCCTTTCGCTGCAGTCCATGGTGCTGGCCTTGTTGATGCTGGCCCTTACCTTTTGGATCTTTGTACGCTCAAAGTGGAAGCTTTTCCTCGGCGCAGTAGTGTTGCTGCTGGGGCTCATCCTGTTTGCGGCCCTGAGCGCGTCCATGCTCAGGTGGATGATGGATGCTTATGTGGAGGTCAGAGAGGTCCATTTATTTCTGGGACTGCTGTACCTGGGATTTGTGGCCCTGCTGCTTCAGGGATGGACCCGCAGGTACGAACAGTCATTGCATGCATGGCAACATATTGCCCTCATGACGGCCTGCATGATGCTGCCGGTTCTGGCGTTTTTCAGCCTGCATATCCTGCATGATCAGGTATATGAGCTCTACCGTTACCGGGGCTATGACTATGCCTTCTTCACCTTTGGCTTGAGCGTGTTTGCGGGCAGTTGGTGCTGCTGGAATGCGCTGTTTCGGCCCAAACTGGACAGGCTGCATGCCGCGCCCAAAGCTTAAAAGAACAGCCCCTGGCCACTTATCTGCACATATTGAATAAGGAAGGCTTACAGCGAAGTAAAGAAAAAGAGAAGGCCGCATCATTGAGCGCATGCTGCGCCAAGGCTTACTGGCGCCTGCGGAAATAGCCGACCGCTTCAGCATGCCGAAGATCAAGGCGAAGCTGGATACAAAAAGGCCTTCTGCTGCGTGAATCCGCCGCCCTCCGAATGAATGACTTGCCACGCATTTTTCAGCTCGCCCCTTTCAGTTGCTGCAGCAGCCCCAGACCCATCTGGCTGCCGGTAATGGCTTGAATTTCCTTGGCGATGGCTTCGGCTTTTTCAAAGTCGCCTTTGCGGGCGTAGTACTGCACCGAAATCAGGGCAGAGCGGAAGGCAATGCTTTCAGGATTGTGCCGCTGTCCCATCATTTTGCGGTTGCGCAGCTGGCGCAGCGCATTTTCCTGCACCAGCTCATAGGCCGCATCGGCCTGCTCGCTGAGCTTGGCACGGTCGTAGAGCTGGGCGTGGGTAATGAGCAAGGACATGCTTTTGGGAATAACCGAATGCGGCATTTTTTCCTCCATAAAGGCCATAGCCTCCTCTACGTGCTGGTATTTCTCCGCTATGTGTTGCTCATTGGTCGCAATGAGCTGCTGCAGGGAGTCGGCATCTTCAAAGCCGGAAGCCACCACCGCCTTGAGCTGGTTGTTGCGGGCTTTGAGCTTGTCGATGTCGTCCAGGTAGCTGTTGCACAAGCGGAAAAAAGCATTTCGGTAGCTGCTGCCCACAATCAGGTTTCGGGCATGCTCATCGAAATATACCCGTGGGTTGTCCAGGTTGGTATATTTAAACACCTTGGTGAGGTTGTGCAGCATAATGTCCTGCCCGATGCGGCCGTAGTAGAGGTCGTTGGAGGTACTTTCGCTCTTTTTGACGGGCAGCAGGCGGTGCGCAATGCCTTCCATGCGGAAGTAATCCTGCAAATTGAAAAAGCTGGAAGCCGGCATGAGGGTGGCAAAATAGATGGGGCGCTCCCAGTTATTGGCGGCCACATTGCGCACAATGTCTATTACCACCGAATCTTTGCGTAGGATGTAAGGGTTGCGCGAGCCGCCTTTGGCTTTTATTTCCCACTCCATGGTATCCAGGGCTACGGCAGCCTCTTCGGGGCTGAGCACGCCATTGGCCACGAGGGCCTCCCGGTCGATGGGGATGCGAATGGTGCGCGAGGGATAATTGGGAATCATGATGCCTTTTTCACCCACATAGTCTTCCCGCTTCATGCTAATGGGCACAGGCTTGGCGCCGTTTTTCGACTGTTTCATCTGGTCGATGTACCAGTCGGAGATGAGCAG
>RFHT01000210.1 GCA_003696835.1 Bacteroidota bacterium | reverse complement strand
GTCTGAAGCAGGGTAAGGCCTGCCAGAAAGAGGTTTTTGCCCGTGGTGTAACCCGAAATGCGGTAGCCCTGGCAAGCCTGGTCCTGAAACTTGGGGTATTCGGCTTTGCCGGGCAGGGAGCGGGGGGTGAAGGTGTAGGGCTCCAGACTAAGGCCATAAAGGTCGATGTGCCCCTGTTCGGTGCGGGCCGTTTGCAGGCCACGAAACCAGGGCGCTCCTACGATGGTAAAGGCTTCGTGCGTACCGCGGCCCACGCTGGCCGTGGTGGGTTCCAGCCAGCAGAGGGCGGGATAGAGGTAAGCGGCATAAGCAGTGGCGAGGTTGGGGGAGGGGGCAATCCACTCCAGGCCGGTATCTTCCCAGCGCATGCGGTGGGTATATCCCTCGCAGGGCACCACTTCCAGCCGGGCCTGTACACCATTGGCCAGCCCGCCTTCGCCATTCAGCATGCGGGCATATTCGCCTATGGTCATGCCATGTACAATGGGAATTTCGTGCATGCCAATGAAGGAAGAGTGGGCTTTTTGCAGCACGGGCCCGTCCACGTACCAGCCGTTGGGGTTGGGGCGGTCCAGCACCACCATTTGCTTATCGTTTTCGGCGCAGGCTTCCATGACGTAGCTCATGGTATAAATATAGGTGTAGTGGCGCGAGCCCACATCCTGTATGTCAAAGACCACCACCTCTACATCCTTCAGCTGGGCGGGGGTAGGTTTGCGGCTGCTGCCGTAGAGGGAAAGTATGGGCAGGCCGGTTTTGGCATCGCGGGTGCTTTTGACCTTGGTGCCGGCGCTGGCATCGCCGCGGAAGCCATGCTCGGGGCCAAACACTTTCTTTATTTCTATGCCCAAGGCCAGCAGGGTGTCCACCAGGTGGGTGCCATCGGGCAGGCAGGCCGTGGGGTTGGCCACCACCGCTACCGATTTGCCTTTGAGCAGGTCGAGGCGCTTGGCTATCAGCTGCTCGGCCCCCGTACGCACGCGCTGCGAGCGCGTGCTGCTGGTTCTTTCGGAGTATTCACTTGGTGGTGCACTTACAGCTGAAGAGTCCGCAGCCGCAGCCCCCGACTCAGGCTGAGCCGTTTGGGTGCATCCACTGTACAGGCTGAAGAGGAAAAAGCAGCAAAGCAGGAAGAAAATATGTTTATATTTGGCCAATTTCAAAGTGTGCATTCGCGTTTCGGTTATCTATTCGGATTCAATTTCGCCATTTTTTATGAATTTTGAATACTTTTTTGCCCGCCGCATCACTTTTGCCACCCAGCGCTCCGTTTCCGACCTGGTGGTTAAGCTGGCCATCATCAGCATAGGCCTGGCGGTGGCCACCATGGAAGTATCCCTTTCGGTGGTACAGGGCTTTCAAACCGAAATCCAGAAAAAGGTGGTGGGCTTTGCCTCTGATGTGCAAATAGGCACTTACGCACGCGAGCTCAACAAGGAGGTGAGGCCCATACGGCGCAGCGATTCGCTTGAAGAGCAGATACGTGCCCTGCCCAATGTCAAAAGCCTGGCCCCCTACGTGGAGCACGTGGCTTTTTGCCGCTCGGAATTTAGCATGGAAGGCGTGGTGCTCAAAGGGGTGGACAGCACCTACCACTGGGATTTTTTTCGCAGCAACCTCAAAGAAGGCCGCCTGCCCGATTTTTCCAAAACCAGCGGCCGCAGCGATCTGCTCATCTCCCGCCGCCAGGCCGATCTGCTCGACCTGGCCGTGGACGACAAGGCTACCCTCATCTTCTGGGAAGGGGGCGAACGCGTGCGCCGCAGACCCGTGCAGGTGGCGGGCATTTACGAAAGCGGCATGGAAGAATTTGACGTCAATGTGATGGTGTGCGACATGAGCATGCTGCAGCGAATATGGGGCTGGAAACCCGATGAGGTAACGGGCCTGGAGGTCAACCTGCATTCCATAGAAACGACCTACACCTGGGAGCTCAATGCGAAATTTCCCTTCCTCCACCGCATCGAAATCGACCCCCTGTACGAAGCCGCCGAGCGCATCAACGAACTCACCCCCTACGATTACGCTGCCCATCCCGTTTCCTATTTGTACCCCGAAATATTTGACTGGCTCAATCTGCAGCACCAGAATGTGTGGTTTATCCTCATCCTGATGGTAATTGTGGCTCTTATCAACATGAGCTCCGTGGTGCTCATACTCATCATTGAGCGCACCCGCACCATCGGGCTGCTCAAGGCAATGGGTATGGCGGCTTACCGCATTCAGCGCATGTTTGTGTGGAATGCCTTCCTGCTCATACTATGTGGGCTTGCGCTGGGCAATGTGCTGGGCCTGGGCCTGCTGGCTTCGCAGGAGTACTGGGAATGGCTGCGGGTGGACCAGGAAAATTACTTCATAGAAGTGGTTCCAGTGGCCTGGGTGTGGGGACGTTTTCTGCTCGTCAATCTGGGGGTGATACTGGTGTGTACCTTGTTTATGTTTATTCCCACCCTCATCATTGCACGCATCTCTCCCCTGCAGGCCATTCGTTTTGAATAAAAAAGACAAAACCAGTATATGAAAAAAAAAGAATGCCCTTCCTGCGCCATGCAGGTGGACGCCAACAGCAAAACTTGCCCGATATGCCAGTACGAATTCACCGGCGGCTTCAGCCCCGCCCTCAAGTGGATCGCCATTGTACTGCTCATCATTTTTGTGCTCAGCATGTTGTTTTGACATGCCCGCCGGGGCAGAAAGAGCAACAACAGGCCAACAAAAGGATAGCGCCACGCCATGACCAGGGGGCCATACCGTGGCGCCAACGTACCAGCAGGGTGGCTTAATACAACCGCCGGTAGTACTCGTCGGCCATGCGGCCGGAGTCAAATTTGGGTACGACCTCGCGCATGCTGTTTTTGACGATGCGCAGCCACTCCTTTGGTTTTTCGTAATAAGTGGGAATAATTTCCTCCTTCAAAATGCGGATCAGGTGCTGGTAGTCGTGCTCGTCCTGCTCTTCCACCGAAGCTTCGGGGTCGGCAGGGGGGATGACGAAGCTGTTGTGCCCGTGCTGGGCAAATTCGGGAATCCAGCCATCGAAGGTGGAGAAATTGACCGAGGCGTTCATGGCAGCCGTCATGCCACTGGTGCCGGAGGCCTCTTTGGGCCGCCTGGGCGTATTGAGCCACACGTCCGAGCCTTTTTTGAGGGCCGCAGAGAGGTTCATCTCATAGCCGGTGAGTACAGCAGCCGTATGGCTGAGGCGGGTCATTTGTACGAGCTTGTTGAAGAGGTCGATGGCCCAGCCGTCGCCGGGGTAGGGCTTGCCCGCCCAGATAAACTGCATGGGCTGCTCGGCCCGGTTGAGCAGGTCGTAAAATTCGTGCAGGTCGCGCATGATGAGGTCGGCGCGCTTGTAGTCGGCAAAGCGCCTGGCCCATACGACGGTGAGCAGGTCGGGGTTGAGCAGGTGGCCCGTTTGATCCGCCACAATGTCAAACAGCTGTTTTTTGAGTTCCTTTTTACGCTTCACCAGCGCTTCGTCGTCGTCGGCATCCAGGGCGGCCTTGAGCTGGGGGTCCTGCCAGTAGGTTTGGTTTTGGGCATTGGTAATGCCGATAATGGGCGCCGGCAGGTCCACATGTTCCCACATTTTGTTGGACACCTCGGCGTGCAGTTGGGATACGCCATTGCTGCGCTTGGCCATCACCAGGGCCGCAGGTGTATAGCCAAACACATCTCCCGAAGGGTGCTGGGTCACTTCCCGTACCTCCTCCAGGCTCAGGCCGGCAAAAAAGCCCATGCCATGCAAAAAGTTGATGTCGCGCTCCTCATTGCCGGCGCGCACAGGCGTATGGGTGGTAAACACCAGCTGCTCCCGCAGCTTGTCGATGTCTTTGTGCTGCTGATACAGATAAAAAGCCAGCGGCAGGGCATGGGCCTCGTTGAGGTGATACACCTCTGCTCCTCCCAGAGCTTCCACCACCTTGGCCCCTCCAATACCCAGCACGATGCTCTGAGCTACGCGTGCGGGCCCGTTGCCCACATACAACTGGTGCGTAATGGTAGAAGAGAGGTAATCATTTTCGTGCTCCAGGTCTGTGGTGAGGAAATACATGGGTACGGTGCCAAATACCTCCGGGTCCAGGTAGTAGGCCTGTACCTGCACCTGGTGCCCTTTCACATCCACCGGAAACATCAGGTCGGTGGGTTGGAGAAAGGAGTAAAACCGCTCCCGGTGCAGCACCTTCATGGCGCTGTTGTGGTCGCGCACCTGGTCATAGTAGCCGTATTTCCACAGCATGCCTATGCCGATCATGTTTTGTTTAAGCTGATAGGCGCTCCGCATGTGCGAACCCGCCAGGTACCCCAGGCCTCCGGAGTAAATCTTCATGGCTGTGTCTATACCAAACTCCATGCTGAAGTACACAGCCCGTTTGCTGTAGGCCGGATCCGGAGTATAGGGATGCTCCCATTTACAGTTTGTCTTCATAGATATTGAGTTGCTCAATAAGTATTTCAGGGCCGGGCCCTAAATATTTAAGTGGGTAAAAATAGTGCGATTCCCCTTATTTTCAAGTACAAATCTCAATTAAAATAAAACTCCTGCACAGATAAGGCGAGTGCAGGAGCTTTTGATTGAATATAGAGGAATAGAAAAATAGAATACTCTTTCCGCTTTGGTTTCTGTCTTATTTTTTCGCCAAGGGGTTGGCTCCCAGCTGGGAAAGAAATGCCAGTTGGTTGAACTGCACATGCAGTTCCTCTATCCTGCCCTCATCATTCAGGGTGACGTATGCGATCCAGTCGGTTTGTATGTCGTTGCCCGAAGCCGGAATGCCCATGAGGTCGCCGGTGTGGGTACCGGTAACAACGCCTACCATGCTCACCTTGTTGCCGCTTACACACACTTCCTTCACCTCATGATGAATGCCCGAAATGGCGGCATTGGTAGGCACAACCTGCTGCTGCCAGAAGGTTTGGCGGTCAAGCGGCTGGGGGTGGTTGGGGTGGTAAATTACAAAATCAGGGCTGGTAACAGCATACAGGGCCTGCATATCGCCCTGGTCCATGGCCCGGAGAAATGCATAGGCGGCACCGGCAGCCGGATAAGCGGCCGGGTCTATGGCCCTGCCCAACTGGTCGGTATCCAGGTACAGGTGGTGGCGGGTTACTTTGCCGACATCGTTTATTTCCCAGGTCATGGCCCAGTCGGAGGCGAAATCGACTCCGGTGGCGCGTCCCTTGCCGGTTATATGACCCGTAACGGCTACTTTGTTGCCGTCCACAAGCATATCGTAGAGGTCAAAACGGGTAATGTCGAGATGGTGGCCCAGTTTTTCAAAGAAATCCAGTACTGCGGCTTTGCCCTTACGGGTACCTATGTACAAATCGGCTACCCCGCTTCCGGCATCGGTCCAGGCTACTGCCTCGTCCAGGCGTGCCTCAATACCGGCTATGTTGCCCTGGCCAAAATCCGCATAAATTTGCTGTACCACATCGCGGGCCCTGTTCCCGTTTTCCGGGGCTATGCCCAACTGAGCCATCATCTGGGAGCCGTCCTGCACAGCCCAGTGCTCCACCCCCGTGCCTTTGCCGTCGTAGCGCACAATGTCCACATCATATACCATAAAGGTATTGCCCGTGGGGGGAATCCCCATAAAGGTTCCTTCATGGGTGCCCGACATGGCCAGGTAGCACATCACATAGTCGCCTTCGGCCACAAAGCGAATGGGGGTGATTTTCAAGTCGGGAAACCCCATGATGAGTTCCTCCATAAAAGCAGCCAGCAGTTCCGGCCCTTTCAGCCCGCTTTGCGCTGCAAAATCCGCTGGTATGGCATGGTCAACGGCATCGGGGGAAATGTAGTCGGCCAGTTCGCTCAGTTGGCGGTTGTTGATGAGCCCGTAAAGGGCCTGGAGCTTTGCCCTGTTCTGAGCCGGGTTTTGGCCCAAAAGTGGCATATACAGGCAGGCAATAAATGCCGCCACGAAAATGAAATGAATGGTTTTCATGAGAATGGATCTTTGTAAGGTGATAAAAAAAGGATTGGATAGATATACAGCACTGCCGGTGAGGCATACACAGCCAAATAACAAAGGCCGCGGCCTGCTCAGGCAGCCGGTTCCAGTACTATGCGGTAGGGATGCTGCCTGCCTGAAAGGCGCAGTTGCTGGCAATACTTCCTGAGTGCCTGCCAGGCCGCTTCATAAGTCTGCAGCATCTTTTTCTTCATAAACAAGCGGAAAAGCGCATTCATAATCAGGTGTTTTTTCATCAGGAAGTCGGCGCGCATGCGGGTGCGCTTGTCGTCCAGGCGGTAGAGGCTGTACACCACGCAGTACCTGCCCTTGCTGTCGGTTTCGGTAAAGGTGATTTTATCGGGCTCTGCCGAGAAGTCGTGCGTCACCACCACCGGCCCGTTCGCCAAACAGCGGTGGGTCGCGCCATTTTGCAAAATCTCATGGTTGAGGTGGTCGGTTTGCTCCATGGTGTCCGGGATCCATTTCGTTCTCCAGGGCAGGTCCGCCACAATGCTGAAGACCTCCTCAATGGGCGCTTCTATGACGGCTTCTGACTCAAAGACGTGGGCGCTTTTTCCCACCAGGCTGTAATCCTCAATTTCGGGCTCGGGTACATGCCGCGCCAGTGGGTTCATATCGATGAAGCAGTAGTCGATCTTCCCACTGTCGTAGGTTTCGCTCTGGTGTTCTACCGGCGACCAGGCAGCCACGGGCAACTCCACCCAGGTGGAGCAGGCATTGACCAGTGAGCTGGTAAACAGGGCATACTCTTCATGTTCCACCTGGTTTTTCAGCAGGCGGTGGGCTACGATCACCTCTTTGCCAAAGAGTTTGCTGAAATTTTTTACCTGGTTTTGCAGGATGTGGCCATAGTGTACGATAAATTTCAGGCTGAGCTGGGCCGTCCCCTTACATGCGCCACAGGAGCAGATGCGGTGGGTTTCGTATTTCTTCAGGTGCAGGTGAAAATTGACGTACATTTTTTGTATCTGTGCCAGCAAACTGGCCACAGTAGGCGCCTGCCCAAAGCGGTAAAACAAAATGGCGTCGCCTTCAATTTCGGAAATTTGCAGCCCCAACTCATTGGAGTCGATCAGCACCTCCAGCAACTCGCGTATGATGTGCTGGCTGTGGGCGATGTCGGTGTCGTGTACAAACTGGGTAAACCC
>RFHT01000004.1 GCA_003696835.1 Bacteroidota bacterium | reverse complement strand
TCGCAGGCGGCTGCGCCGCCTGCCCCGGAGAACTCTCCTCCTTTTCAAGGAGGAGTTGGAGGTGGTTAATACAAACCATTGAAAATGAACAACTTACAGTAATTGTTTTTTTTATCTGAGGGTGCTGAATAGTTACGAAATTCGTATTAAAGATAAACGATTGATAATCATGGCTTAATATCCCGAACTCACGTTTGTTTATGCCAGGCAGCAGTTGGGTTTCAAATAAAAATTTCTTACCCATTATTTAGGATTTTATTAATATTCCATTAAATTGGAAGGCGTTAGCAAATTGCTCCTGCGTTTTCAAATTACCCCTGTATGAGTACTCAAGTAGCTGTTGCAAAACCCTCCACTGGCCTGGGAGTAACGGATCGCAAAGACCTCTGGTGGATTTCCCCCCTGGCAGTATTTCTCGGTTTGATGTTGTTTATCGTTTACGTGACCTTCCGCGTATTTTACAATGCCCATTACGTCATCGATACCGCTACTTCGGCCTATTTGCTTTCGCCGGTATATTCGCCCCTGCTCATCATTGAGGGGCTGCCCCCCTGGTTTTCGCCCGCTATCCTCATCCTGTGGGCACCGGCTGGTTTCCGGCTCACCTGCTACTACTACCGCAAGGCCTACTACCGCGCCTTCTTTTTCTCTCCGCCCGCCTGTGCTGTGTCGGAGCGCACCAAAAACGGCTACAGAGGAGAAACCAAATTGCTCATTTTCCAAAATATTCACCGCTACTTTCTCTACCTGGCCCTGGCCTTTCTCGTCATTCTTGCCATTGATGTAGTCATGGCCTGTATGTGGCCCGACGGGGCAGGTGGCAAAACCTTTGGCGTGAGTGTAGGCACCCTATTGTTGTTTATCAATGTATTTCTGCTGAGTTTATATACCCTTTCCTGCCATTCGCTGCGGCACCTCATCGGAGGAAAAATAGACTGCTATTCCTGCTCGGCCATGGGGCGCACGCGCCACAAAATGTGGAGAGGCGTTTCCATGCTCAACCGCAGACATCCCCTTTGGGCCTGGTTGAGCCTCATGATGGTGCCCGTTACAGATTTTTACATTTGGATGGTCAGTACAGGAAATTTCACCGACCTTCGCATATTCTAGCCATGGACAAATACACCACACACACCTACGATGTAGTCGTAGTGGGCGCCGGAGGGGCCGGGCTGCGCGCAGCCATAGAGGCTTCTGCCAGCGGCGTCAAAACAGCCATTGTATGCAAATCCCTGTTGGGTAAAGCCCATACGGTCATGGCAGAGGGCGGCGTGGCCGCCGCCCTGGCCAATGTGGACCAGCGCGACAACTGGAAGGTGCACTTCCGCGACACCATGAAAGGTGGCAAATACCTCAACCAGTGGCGCATGGCCCAGCTGCACGCCCAGGAAGCGCCGCAGCGCGTCAATGAGCTGGAAGAATGGGGGGCGGTATTTGACCGCACCAGCAAGGGCAAAATCCTGCAGCGCAACTTTGGCGGACACACCTATCCCCGCCTGGCCCATGTAGGTGACCGCACCGGCCTCGAACTCATACGTACCTTGCAGGACAAGGGCGTGCACAGCGGCATAGATGTGTTTATGGAATGCACCATTCGCCGCATTCTCACCACCGAGGGGCGCGTGGCCGGCTGTGTAGGCTACCAGCGCGAAAGCGGCCGCTTTCTCATTTTCAAAGCCAAAGCGGTGATATTGGCCACCGGTGGCATAGGAAAGTGCTGGGAAATTACCTCTAATTCCTGGGAATACACCGCCGACGGCCATGCCTTGGCCTACTGGGCCGGTGCCGAGCTCATGGACATGGAGTTTGTGCAGTTTCACCCCACGGGCATGGTGTGGCCTCCCAGTGTGAAGGGCACCCTCATCACCGAAGGCGTGAGGGGAGAGGGAGGCGTATTGCTCAACAGTGAAGGCAAGCGCTTTATGTTTGACAATGTGCCCGAGATGTACAAGGCCGAATTTGCCGATACCGAAGAAGAAGCCAATGAGTGGGTGAGGGATGTGGTGGCCAATCGCATCCCCAAAGCCCGACGCCCGCCGGAGCTGCTCACCCGGGATGTGGTGGCACGGGCCATCCGCAAAGAAGTAATGGAAGGTCGTGGCGCCCCACACGGAGGCGTATATCTGGACATTGCCTCCCGCAGGCCTGCGGCCGAAATTGTGCGCAAGCTGCCCAGCATGTACCATCAGTTCAAAGAACTGGCCGATGTGGACATTACCAAAGAGCCTATGGAGGTGGGCCCTACCTGCCACTACATGATGGGTGGGGTGCGGGTACATCCCGAAACCCAGGAGTCCAGCCTGCCGGGCCTGTTTGCCGCCGGAGAGGTGGCCGCCGGCCTGCACGGCTCCAACCGCCTGGGCGGCAATTCCCTCTCCGACCTGCTCGTGTTTGGTAAAAGAGCCGGCGAGCATGCCGCCATTTACGCCAAAGACCAGCCCGAACAGCCCGGCATACTGCAGCAGCAGGTGGAGGAGCTCATTGCCCAAAGCCTCAAACCCTTTGAGCAGGA
>RFHT01000209.1 GCA_003696835.1 Bacteroidota bacterium | reverse complement strand
TCCTACAGCGACATGCTGGAATAAGCCCCCAGCCCGTAAAGGCGCCGGCTTTCGGGCCAATATTTTTTTCCCTTCATACAACCCTTTGGCAAAAATTGAGTACCTTTCTGCTATATGGCCGAGGCTGTACCCCATAAATACCCCGTGAGCGAAATGGAGCAGGCCCTGGTGGAGGGCTGCCTCCGGCAGGACAGGCGTTCGCAGCGCATGCTGTACGAGCGCTACAAGGATGCCATGTACACCCTGGCCTACCGCATCACCAACGACTTCGACCTGGCAGCGGATGTGCTGCAGGAAGCCTTTCTGGGGGTGTTTAACGGCCTGCCGCAGTTTCAGCAGCGATCTACCCTGGGTGCCTGGATACGCACCATTGTGGTGCGCACTGCCTACAAAAAAATCAGGAAAGAAGCCCGCCACATTCCCCTGGAAGCCCACGAAGAGCAGGAAGCCATTGACTGGGGTACCCACCTGGATGTAGAGTACCTCGAAAAAGCCATACAATCCCTGCCCGCCGGCTACAGAAGTGTATTTGTGTTGATCGAAATAGAAGGATATACCCACAAGGAAGTGGCAGAGCTGCTGGGCATTTCTCCCGGCACTTCCAAGTCGCAACTGCATTACGCCAAAAAATTGCTCCGCAAGCGCCTCAACGCCCTGGAGCAGCAGGAAATGAGCAACGGATGATATGCTGGAAAAAAACCGACATAGCCTGAAAAAAGCCCTGGAGCAATTGCCCCGCTATGCGCCGGAAGCGGTGCAGTGGGAGCGGCTGCGCCGGCAGTTGGACGGCCAGGCGGTTGCTTCCCGGCCTTTGCCTCAGCATGAAGCGCCCGCCCATATTTGGGACAGGCTGGAAGGGGAGCTCGAATACCAGCTGGTGGAAAAAAACCGCAGCTTGCTCAGGCTGCGCCTGCGGCAGCTGCCGCTCTACCAGGCGCCCGCAGCCCTGTGGAGCCGCATAGAGGCCCAGCTTCCGGCCCTGCCAGGCCCCAGCCGGGGCCAATGGCTGCAGGCAGCCGCTTCGGTAGTCCTGCTCTGCCTGGTATTTGCAGGCTTTTTGTGGCTGAAAGCCCAGTATCCGCCCCGGCCGCCGCAGGCGGCCGAGGGAGCCATGCCCCAGGAACTGCACCTGGAAACTGGTGAGCTCATTTATTCGGAAGAAACCATTTCCAAACTACTCGAATGGGAGACCAGCCCGCCCAGCTTTGCGGCCGACAGCCTCGACAGCCAGAGCGTGCTGCGGCCCAGCAATCCGGGCCCCGGCATCAGCTCCTACCTGCAGCAGGATGTGCTCTGGCAGAACGACCCCGAGCTGCTGCGCCTGCAACGGGAGCTGCAGCAGCTCGACCAGGCCCTGCAACAGCTCAGGGCAGCTTTCCCCTTTGAGGACGAGCCCGACTGGGTGCAGCACATAGCCCGTATTGAACGCCAGCGCGCCCAGTTGATTCAAAAAATTATCCAACGCTATTAGTACATGTATAAGCAGTTGAAAGCGTGCTTTTTCGCTTGCCGCCCTTTTTGGGCCGGGCTTTGGACCTGCTGCCTGCTGTGGGCGGGTACGGCCCGTGGCCAGCTCATTCTGCAGGTGGTCAGCCAGAAAATGAGCACCAGCTTTGCGTATCAGCCCGGGCAGGTGCTGCACATAGACACCGAGCGGGCCGATATTCACCTCCAGGGCTGGGACAAAGAAGAAGTGCAACTGGAGCTGCAGCTCATTGCCAAACACCGGGACCGAAGCAAGGCTGAAGCTGCCCTCAAACAATTTCACTACCAGGCCGAACGCATCGGGCAGCACGTTTATGTAAAAAATACCCTGCCCGAAGCTCCTACCAATGCCTACCTCAAGGCGGTGTTTGTGCTGCATGCTCCCCGCAACAGTGATATACAGCTGACCAACAAGCTGGGCAAGGTGTTTATCAGCGACATGCAGGGCGCTACTGAGGCCGAAGGCTACTTGTGCATGTTTGAACTGAACAAACTGGGGGGCAGGCTGCAATTGCGCTCAAACCTGGGCAATGTGCGGGCAACTCAACTGGCTGCTGAAAGCGACATCAGCGTGCAGCGGGCCGGACTGGAAATTGAAGGCATGACCGGAGACCTGAGTATCACTGGCATATATGCCTCTGTGGTACTGAGCGCTCTCCCTCATTCGTCGCCATTACACATAGATGTGGAAACTGATAAATCGGATATTCTGCTCAGAAACTTTCCTTCGCAGGGCCATGAATACCACTTGCAGCTGCGCCACGGAAGCCTGCAGTTGCCTGCCTGGCCTGGCTGGCAGCAGTCCGAAGACGGGCAACGGGCACGGTTCACTCCCGGGCAGGCCGCAGGCCGCATCCACATCAGCACCACCTATGGCCATATACGGTTTGAATAATTTCGCCGTAGAGACATTGAATTCAATGTCTCTACGGAATTCAATGTCTCTACTACGGAATTCAATGTCTCTACGACGACGGGATCTGATTATTTCATGTCCTTGACCACCTGCATGGCTTCGAAGATATAGGCATCTTTTTGCAGGCTTTTGAGCCATGCTTCCCGGTTTTTGAGTTTTTCTTCGTCCTGGGTGATTTCGGGCAAATCGGCCTGCAGGCTGGCCACTACAAAGCCCTCAATGGGCTGCCGGATGGACTCGTACTTTTTGGCGTCGGCTTCGCGCTGATGCTTTTCGGCCAGGTAAGTTTCGAGTTTGAGGGAGTACTCATGGTCTTGCTGTTGCTCTTTGAGCATCCTGGCGCGTTCGTCTATGAGTTGGAAAGTGGGGTTGGCCTGTATGCGGCTGCTACTTTGGGTAATTACCTGCTCATAAGGCGTGCCGTCGTGCACCCATTTATTGATAGGAGCAGGGGTGATTTCGTCCCAGGGCATGGAGAATTCCTGCTCGCGCTCTCCGTATTCGAGGTAGCGGTAATTGTCGGGCATAGGGATGTCGGGCTTTACGCCTTCGAGCTGGGTAGCGCCCCCATTTACGCGGTAAAACTTTTGCGTAGTGTATTTGAGTGCTCCCAGGGGTTTGAGACCCGGGCCACGTACAAAGCGGTCGAGGTTAACCAGTTGCTGTACGGTGCCTTTGCCAAAGGTGGTAGAACCCATGATGATGCCCCGGCCGTAATCCTGTATGGCTGCAGCCAGAATTTCGGAGGCAGATGCGCTCAGCCCATTGACCAGCACCACCAGCGGACCGTCGTACTGTACACTTTTATCTTCGTCTTCCAGCACATGAGGTTTGCGTTCGCGTGACTTGACCTGTACCACGGGGCCGTCTTCGATGAAGAGGCCGGTCATGTCAATCACATCGGGCAGGGAGCCTCCCCCATTGTTGCGCAGGTCGAGGATGATGCCGGAGACTTGTTCAGCTTTGAGTTTTTCTATTTCCTTGGCCACATCTTCGGAGCAGTGCCGCCCGTCGCGATTCTGGAAGTTGACATAAAACTTGGGCAGGTAAATATAGCCTACCTTTTCGTCGGAGTCCTTGCTTTGCAGCACGGCCGATTTGGCGTAGGTGGCTTCCAGCTCCACCACATCGCGTATGATGGAAATGACTTTGATGGAGCCATCCAGTTTTTTGACGGTGAGGCGTACCTCGGTGCCTTTTTTGCCTCTGATGAGTTTTACGGCGTCGTCTATACGCATATCCACCACGTCAACCGGCTCTTCATCTCCCTGTGCCACTTTAAGGATTTCGTCATTCACTTCGAGCTCGCCCAGGCGGTAGCAGGGACTGCCCACAATGATGCGTGCTACGGTAATTTTGCCGTCTTTATCACTTAGCTGGGCACCTATGCCGCTGTATTGGCCGGAAATGCTCATGTCGAAGTTTTCCTGATCCTGGGGCGGCAGGTAGGTGGTGTGGGGGTCAAAGCGGTTGGTGATGGAGTTGATATAGAGGGAACGCAGGTCGCTGATCTTGGTTTTGGAAAGCCGGTGGAAGATGTCGTCATACACCTTTTTGACTTTTTCCCTGGCTTCGGCCTCCATTTCCTCAAAGGATTTTTGCTTGTGCTCGGGATCGCCTTCTTTGAGGGCTTCCTCCTGCCGGTCCATCATATTGGTCAGGCGGGTAAGGGTTTGATATTTGAGCAGTTTGCGCCACACCTCTTTGAGGGCTTTTTCATCCTTGGCGTAGGCTGCGTGTTCATAATCGGTATCAAACACTTCGTCTTTGCTGTAGTCGAAGGGCTGGGCCAGGATTTCCTGGTAGTAGGTTTCGGCCTCCTTAATGCGCTTGAGGTAAATCTCAGCTGAGAGGTCGAAAAACTCGTAGTTGCCCTGCCGGGCTTCATCGTCCAGGTCGTCTTTATAGACGCTGAGGCGGTCAATATCGGCCTGGGTGAGGTAACGTTTTCCGTAATCGAGCCTTTCGAGATAGAGATCGAATACATCTTCGGAAAAGGAATTGTTTAGCTCTTGTGGTTGATAGTGATTATAGTCGAGTACCTGAAGTTGCAGCTTCATCAGTACCTGATTTTTATCCTCATCAGAGCTGGTGAGGGTATAAGAACTAAATACGATGAAGGCTAAGAGAACTGCACTGGAACCAATCAATTTTAATTTCATACTTCTACATTAAAATTAGCCTTTGAATATACACAATTAAATAATTAAACGCGAATATCGGAAGATGGTTGACGAAATGGGGTGCGTTATTTTTCCAGGGTTTTAATTCTTGCGCAATTATCGGCATAAATGGAGTTGCGAATGATGCTCAGCACGGCTTCTTTTTTGTTTTCGGCCTTGCCCAGTTCATTGATGACCTCCCCTTCCTGGTTGAGCTGTACGAGCTGGCCGCCGGCCATCCATTTGTACATGTATTCGCCACTTCTGATGGCCTTGTTTCCGTCAATATTTTTGAATTTGAAGTTGTTGAATTCGGTGGTATAGCTCTTGCCGGCCGGTACGATGGTTTTGACCACCAGCTCGCCGTCATCGTCGCGTGTGGTAAAAAATTCGCATATACAGGTGCCTTTGAGCTTTTCATCTTCCATGCCCATGACCGAAAAGTGGACGGCTTTCCACTCGTCTTTGATTTTTTTAAAGGCCATGGAAACCGTTTCGTTGCCCTTTACCCATATTCCATTATCCTCCTTGATTTCGTAATTTACCACGTAGGTGATGGTGGCCACATTGCCGTTTACCTGGTTGCGGAGCACATCGGCCACCTTGTAGGAGATGGTGAGCCCCTCGCTGCGGAGCACTTTTTCCAGGTAGGCGTTAAAGCCGGGAAAATCGGAATTTTCTACCCGGGCTTTGCCGTTGATGCCAAAGTAAAACATATTGGAGGTAAGGTCTTTGGAAAAAAACCGGAGTACACT
>RFHT01000208.1 GCA_003696835.1 Bacteroidota bacterium | reverse complement strand
TGTTTGACAGCATTTGTCACGGCATGCTGGAACAACTGCAGGCCGAGCTGGCCCGCTTGCAGGCATGAGACCCCGTTTTGCCGATGCTCAGGACTTCATGTAGAGGGGCAATTGAAAGGAAAAAGTGGTTCCTTTTCCCAGCTGGCTGACCAGTTGGATGGAAGAATTGTGAATTTCGAGTATTTTTTTCACAATGGCCAGGCCCAGCCCAGCGCCCTGGCGTTCGTCTTTTTCCGTTTGCCTGGCCTTGTGGTAGCGGTCAAATACATAGGGAATCTCCTCCGGCGGTATGCCCGGCCCGGTATCCGATACCTGCACCTGAATGCAATCAGCTGCTTCGCACAAGCGCAGCTGAATACTGCCTCCCCTGGGGGAAAACTTGATGGCATTGTCAATGAGATTTTGCAGCACCCGCTCAATGAGGGCCACATCCGCATGGACGATATACAGGTTCTGGGGCAGATCAGCCTGTATGCTGATCTGCTTTTCTGCTGCCAGAATTTTGTACTTCTGGCATACATCCTGAATGAGTTCACTGATGGCAAAGGGTTCCTTCTCGGCGTGTACCTGCCGGGCTTCCAGCTTGGAAAGCTCAAAGAGGTCTTTCACCATTTTTTCCAGCTTGGTGATGCTGTTCAGCGAAGTTTGCAGGTATTGCTGCCGTTCTTCCGCCGAGAGTTGCTCATTTTTAATGAGCAGGGTTTCTATATATCCCTGAATCACGGCCAGGGGGGTGCGCAGGTCGTGGGAAACATTGGCCACCAGCTCGCGCCTGAGCTTGTCCAGTGCCTGCCGCTTTTCAATATCCCGTACAATGGTATCGGCCATTTCATTAAAAGTAAGCGCCAGCTGGGCCAGTTCATCCTTGCTGCGCACCGGAATGCGGGCGTGCAACTTGCCCTGCTGAAACTGGCGCACGGTGTAGATGATGCGCCTGAGGTTAAGGGTTACCAACCATATAGCCACCAGCCCCAGTATCAGGGCTGCCAGCAGGGTTACCACCATGTTGCGCCCGCCCAGGGTGAGCAGGTACTGCTCCTGCAGGTATCCCCCCACCGACTCGTACTCCTCGCTGGCCAGAATGATATATACATAGCCCACCGTCTGGCCATCTTCCTGCACGGCAGCTGCCGAAAACACCTTCTTCCTGCCCGGGTTGCGGGGATCATCGCCCTGCACGTACTTTTGCCCCCCCGTTTGGAGAAAGTATTGTATGGGTTCCAAATCCACCCGCTCCAGCTTCACATCCTTGGTGGCCACCACGTATTTCAAAATCTTGCCGCCGGGGTCCAGCAAATACACCTCCACAGCCGGGTTGATGGCCATCATGGAATGCATGATTTTGTCCAGGGCCTGCTCATTGACCCGGCCATCCACAAAAGGCTGCACCTCTTTGATCATTTGCTCGCCTATATGGGCATTGAGGCGCTGCTGTTTTTGCAAAAAATATTGCTCCGCCGTCTGGACAGTAATGACGACATAGGCCAGCCCCACAATGAGAAAGAGCAATAAAAAAATCCCGGATATACGCCAGTAAAGGCTGTCAAAAATGCGCATCACGATTCATGTTGAGAATTCATACTCAGCTCCGGCTCATCGGTAAAGCGGTAGCCCACCCCCCAGGTAGTGAGGATGTAGCGCGGCTGCGAGAGGTCCGGCTCTATTTTGTTGCGCAGGCGGTTGATATGGGCATTCACCGTGTGCTCATAGCCATTAAACTCATAGCCCCACACCAGGTTGAGCAGGCTGTCGCGGCTGTAGCTTTTGCCCGGATGTGAAGCCAGCAGGTGCAGCAGCTCATACTCCTTGGGCGTCAGCTCCACACGCCTGCCCCTGATGCTCACCTTTCGCTTGTCGCGGTCAATTTCCAGCTCGCCCAGCCTGAGCACCCCCGCCTGTTTTTCTTCCTGATCTTCTTTCAGCATTTGCACCCGCCGGAATATCGCCTTCACCCGTGCAATAAACTCCCGTATGCTGAAAGGCTTGGTCAGGTAGTCGTCGGCACCCGACTCCAGCCCCAGTATTTTGTCGATTTCCTCCGAGCGGGCCGTCAGCATCAAAATGGGGGTGTGTATTTTCTCCGCCCTGATTTGCCTGCATATTTCCAGCCCGTCCAGGCCCGGCAGCATGAGGTCGAGAATGATCAGGTCAAAGGTCTGCCGCAACGCAAGGGCCAGGCCCTGGTTGCCGTTAAAAGCTTTGGTGAGCTCACAGTGCAGGTCTTTGAGGTGAATTTCCAGTAAGTCAACGATGTCGGGATCGTCTTCTACCAGCAACACGCGTTTGGAGGAAGGAGAAACATGCATATCGTTTTTTTTTATTCCAGGCCATTTAACCAAAGGTACGAATCAAGTATCACAATTTTATAACATCATATATACCCAGGTATTATTCAGGAGCAAAAGCGTTTGACAACCTTCAGGCCGCAGCTGAATTTCAAGGTCGTAAGCACATTATTTGGAAAAAAAATTCAGCCCAAAATGATCCATACGCCCAGAGGAGCTCTCTGCTTTGGCTTGCTCATAATTGGGGCCGTGCTCTGGCCCCTGCAGGAAAACTGGAGTTCATCGCCCCGCGACGATTTTCCCCTGTCCTATTATCCCATGTTTACCAAAAAGCGCATGCCCACCCATACGCTGCCCTACTTTGTGGGCTATGATGAGCAGGGGCGGGCGTATCACATTCCGCCCTCTTACATAGGCGAGGGGGGATTCAACCAGGTGCGCAGGCAGCTCAACAAGCAGGTGAGAAAGCGCAAGTACCACAAGGTGACCCGCCGCGTGGCTGCCCGCCTGGCCCGGGCCGGGGAGGCGCCTTACAACCGACTCAGGCGGGTAGAGCTCAAGCGCGGCACCTATGAGTACGACAGCTTTTTTCTCAGCCCTTACCCCCGGCCGCTGAGAGAACGCACATTGAGTTCAAAAACGATCCGTAGATGATGAAAAATATATGGGAAAAATGGGCTGTAAACGCCTTCGGAGCTGCTGCTGCGCCCCACCTGGCCATGCTGCGCATGGCCGCCGGGGGCTTTGCTTTCTGGTATGTATGCACGCGCTACGACATGCTGCTGCGCATTGCGCGTTCCGGCACGCAGCATTTCCAGCCCGTAGGAGTGGCCCGCTTGCTGGAGGCGCCGCTGGCGCCTGCCACCTTTGAAGTGCTGCTGCTGGCCACCCTGCTGCTGAACGCCCTCTTTTTGCTGGGCTGGCAGTATAAATGGGTAGGACCGGCTTTTTCGCTCATGCTGTTGTTTGTGTTGTGTTACCGCAACTCCTGGAGCATGATATACCACTCCAGCAATGCCCTGGTGCTGCAGGTGCTGGTACTCGGCTGGGCTCCCGCCGCCGACGCCTTGTCGCTGGATGCCCTTTTTGCCCGTACGGGGCCGCCCAGGCGACCCCGCTGGGTGCTGTACTACGGCTGGCCCATCCTGCTGCTGTGCATCATTACCGCCCTCACCTATTTTGTGGCAGGAGTAGCCAAGGTGTCCAGCGAGCTTTCGTGGGGGTGGGTGAGTGGAGAGGCCATGCGGGGGCAGGTGGCGGCCGATGCCCTGCGAAAGGCCATGTATGGCTACGGCATTTCGCCCCTGTTTGCATGGCTCTACCCCCACAAATGGGCCTTTATGCTCATGGCCTTTACCGCCCTGGTACTCGAACTGGGCGCTCCCTTGTTTTTGCTCGAAAAACGCCTGCGCCTGGGCTGGGCCCTGGGCACCTGGCTCATGCACTGGGGCATATACTTCATCATGGGCATCACCTTTCGCTATCAGCTGAGTGGGCTCATATTTCTGCCCTTCTGGATCTTGCCACTATGGCAACTGCTCTCAGGCGGCTGGAAATACGCTTCGCCCAGCCAGACCGAACCCCCGGAGCAGATAGCAGATTAACCGGCTCTCCCGGCCCGGCCAGGATTCCCCACCCCCAATCACCCCTGGCCTAAGGAGTTGGCGTGCCTCACAGGCCATGAACGGCGGCAAACGCCACCAACAGCACAAGCTGTCAGGTTGAGGCGGGTTTTGCAAGCCCGGCGCAGCCTACGCCTGCGTGACTCCCCAGGAGCGTATCTTGCCCCTTTAAGGGGGGCCCCGTCGCCTCATCGGGAACTGGGGTCCCGATATATCGGGATGCGGCTGGTATTGAGGCGACAAGTTTTTCCCTTAAAGGGATGAATCATTTGATTAACGTGAGTTCGGGATATTAAGCCTTAATTATCAATCGTTTATC
>RFHT01000207.1 GCA_003696835.1 Bacteroidota bacterium | reverse complement strand
GCAGCAGGTAGGGGAATCACAATAGGAAATGAAAATGCTGCTTGGCCTGTTTTCTCCGGATGAAGCATACCCCCAAAGAGAAGAGGTCTATGCTTACACTCACTTGGGGGTGGGCACATATCGCCTTCCAGGCGCGGGCCATGCCCGCCGACCAGTAGATGTCGTCAAACACCATGATGCTGCCATCAGCCATGGCAGGCAGCAGGCGGTGGAAGTATCGCAGGGTGGGCTCGTAGCGGTGGTTGCCGTCGATAAAGGCATAATCTGGCTGCAGGGTGTGCAGGTCCAGTTGGTCCAGGCTGTGGTCGAAGTCGCCGGCCACGAGCTCTGGCTGCAGGCCAAAGCGGCGGGCGTGTTCCCGGGCCAGTTGCAGCAGGGGCTCAGCTCCTTCGAGGGAGATGAAGCGGCTGTTGTGGAGGGCTGAGAGCTGGTAAAGCATGGAAATGCCCAGGTTGGTACCCAACTCCAGGCAGGTGCGCGGCTGGTAATGCCTGCACAGGCGGTGCAAAAACTCTCCTTCGGCCCGCCTGCGGGCCGAAGTACGGGCCAACTGCCCCAGCCTACGCTGCACCATGCCTCCCCCACTCCCACTACTGCCGGCACCCAAATCCTCAAAGGCAAGCAGCTTGCCTGAGCGGGCCAGCTCCCTGCGCAGGGCCTCTATTTGTGCCCCCACAGCCGATGCTTTGCCGCGCAACACCTGCCGGTAAAAGTCAAATACAAAGGGGGAATGCAGACGGTAACTGCTCTGCGCCCGCCAAAGGTGACGTAAAAAAGAAAATGCCTTCAACTGATATTTTTATTTCTTTTGTGTCAACATCCATGTTTTCAACTCCATATTTTGCGCCATGCACATTTCCACCCATACCTTATCATTCAGCACAGGGGGCCATACCCAAATCTACGACATTACCGAAGAAGTACAAGCCCTGATTGAGCAGCAGGGCTACATGGAAGGGCAGGCCGGGGTATATGCCATTGGCTCAACGGCCGGTATCAGCACCCTGGAGTACGAGCCCGGCCTGGTCAAGCAGGATGTACGGGCCATGTACCAACACTTTGCGCCCTACGGCCACCCCTACCGCCACAATCAGACCTGGGGAGACGACAATGGCGCGGCACACCTGCGCTCCTTGCTCACCGGCACTTCTTTTCATGCCCCCTTTGTGCAGGGGCGGCTGTTGCTGGGTACCTGGCAGCAGATCGTATTTATCGACTTCGATACCCGTCCGCGCAACCGCAGGGTGGTGGTACAGCTCATGGGCAGTAAAAAAGAGGCGCAGGGCTGAGGCCGCAGCCTCATACACTCACTCCATACTCCCGCAGGGCTTCGTTGAGGGAAACCTTTTTGTCGGTGGAGGCTTTGCGCTTGCCAATGATGAGGGCACAGGATACCTGGTAGGTGCCTGCTGGAAATTTTTTGGGGATGCTGCCGGGAATGACCACACTACGGGGAGGCACATATCCCCGGTATTCCACGGCTTCTTCCCCCGACACGTCTATGATCTTGGAGGAGGCAGTGAGCACCACATTGGCCCCCAGCACAGCTTCGCGCCCCACCCGCACGCCCTCCACCACAATGGAGCGGCTGCCGATAAAGGCATCGTCTTCTATGATGACAGGTGCAGCCTGCACGGGCTCCAGCACGCCTCCTATGCCTACGCCTCCGCTGAGGTGTACATTTTTTCCGATTTGTGCGCAGGAGCCCACTGTGGCCCAGGTATCAACCATGGTGCCGCTGTCCACGTAGCTGCCGATGTTCACGTAGCTGGGCATGAGAATGACCCCTTTGGCCAGGTAAGCGCCATAGCGCGCCGTGGCAGGAGGTACTACCCGCACCCCCTGGGAGGGGTAATTGGTTTTGAGGGGAATCTTGTCGTGATACTCAAAGGGTTTGAGCTCTATGACTTCCATTTGCTGAATAGGAAAGTACAAAATGACGGCCTTTTTTACCCAATCGTTTACCTGCCAGCCGTCTTCTGTGGGCGTGGCACAACGGAGGCGGCCTTTGTCCAGCTCTTCGATGACCGCCCGTATGGCCTGCTGAGTTTCAGCCTGTTGGAGCTTGCTTCTGTCTTCCCAGGCTGCTTCTATGATAGATTTGAGTGTTTGCATGGGCGCAAAAATACAATTCCCCCCGAAAAATCCTCAGAGTTCCCGAAATTCCCGCCGATTTATGCCCATTTGTTGTGGGGAATGCTGAGAGGTTAGGAAATAATCCCTTATTTTTGTGCATCACCCTCTAAAAAATCAGCATTATGCGTTGGAAAGGAAGACAAGGCAGCTCCAATATAGAAGACCGCCGCCGTGGTGGTGGTGGTGGCAGAGCCAGGCGTGTAGGTACCCGTCTGGGCCTGGGCACCATTGTGATCGTCATCATTGGCCTGCTGCTGGGAGAAAATCCCATGGAGCTGCTGCAGCGCTTTCAGGGCGCCAGCCCGGCCGTAGAAAGTACCCAGGCACCCAGAGGCTCACAACCTACTGATGAGTTGGGCCAGTGTGTGTCGGTGGTACTCAAAGATACAGAGGACGTATGGAAAAAAATATTCCGGGAGCAGTTGGGGCGTACCTATCGCGAGCCCACCCTGGTGTTGTTTGACGGGCAGGTGCGCTCTGCCTGTGGATTTGCCAGCGCCGCCACCGGGCCGTTTTACTGCCCGGCTGATGAAAAACTCTATATCGACCTGAGCTTTTACCGTGAGCTAAAGGACCGTTTCCGCGCTCCGGGCGATTTTGCCATGGCTTATGTGGTGGCCCACGAAGTAGCCCACCACGTACAAAACCTGCTGGGCATCACTGATGAGGTGTCGCGCCAGCGGCGCAGGCTCAGCCAAACCGACTACAACCAGCTTTCGGTGCGCCTGGAGTTACAGGCCGATTTTCTTGCGGGTGTATGGGCCAGGTATGCCCAGGAAATGAAAAACATTCTGGAAAAAGGCGACATAGAGGAAGCTCTCGGAGCCGCCAATGCCATTGGCGACGACCGCCTGCAACGCCAGTCGCAGGGCTATGTGGTGCCGGAGTCTTTTACCCACGGCACCTCCGAGCAGCGCATGCGCTGGTTTAAAAAAGGCCTGGAGACCGGCGACCTCAACCAGGGCGATACCTTCAGTGCCAGCCGGCTTTAGCCATTCTGCAAGATGCAAGATGCAAGATGCAGGATTCAGGATTCAGGATGCAAGATTCAGGATTCAGGATTCAGGATGCAAGATTCAGGTCGTAGCGCAGCGGAGACTCCTTTAAGGAGATGCAAGATGCAAGATGCAAGATGCAAGATGCAAGATGCAAGATATCCTGCTACCTGCATCCTGTCCCCTGCATCCTGCTACCTGCCACCTGCCACCTGCCACCTGTCACCTGCCACCTGCCACCTGCATCCTATCCCCCTGCCTCCCAAATGTAACCGATTTTTTGTAAATTTCATGCAAATCAAAGAGAAGGACTCATGAAATCAACCGGTGTACAGATACCAGAGGCATTAAAGGAAAACCAGCACATTTACGAGCAATACTTCGACCTGGGCTTTGTGGTCAATTTGCTGGAAAATGTGTATCCCATTTTAAACGAGGTGTATTTCCGTGCAAAGTTTATTGGCTTTGACGAGCTGCCGGAGCGAAACCAGCCGGAGCATCCGCTTATTTTTGCCAGCAACCATTCGGGCATGGCATTTCCCTGGGACGCCATGATATTTGGGGCAGGGTATATTGTAAAAAGCGGTTTTCGCGAGCACATACGTGCCCTGGTGGCGCCCATGCTTACCCAAACCCGGCTGATGAACCCCTATCTGATGGCCAAATTCTGGGAGCGTATGGGGGGAGTGCCGGCCACCTTTCGCAATTTTGAAACCATGATGTTCTATCCCCATTCCCATGTGCTCATTTATCCAGAAGGGGTGCCGGGCATAGGCAAGGGCTTCAACCGCAAATACCAGCTACAGCGCCTGGCCACTTCCTTTGTGCGCATGAGCCTCAAATACAAAACCGACATCGTTTCTTTTGCCACCGTCAACGCTGAGTACATCAACCCCCACTCCTACAGCTTCGACTGGATCAACCGACTTTCCCAGAAGGTTGGCATTCCCTTTCTG
>RFHT01000206.1 GCA_003696835.1 Bacteroidota bacterium | reverse complement strand
GCCCTACAATCCCGGCGAGTCGTTGAAGAATGTGGACTGGAAGGTGTATGGCAAAACCAACAAGCTTTTTTCCAAAAAGTACGAGGAAGAGACCAACCTGCGCTGCCAGGTGGTGCTGGACATCAGCGACTCCATGCGCTACCCCCAAAAGGGCATGAGCAAGCTGGAATACGGCGCCTACCTCAGCGCGGCCCTGCAGTACCTCATGATAGGCCAGCGGGACGCGGCCGGCATGACGCTCTTCGATGACCAAATTCGCTTTTACGCCCCGGCCAAATCCAAGTACTCCTGGTTGGTGCCCATGTTTAGCAAGCTGGAGGAGGTAGTGGGCAGTACCGAATACTTTACCCACAAAACGGCCACTGCCAGTGTGCTGCATCAGGTGGCCATGAAATTTCACCGCAGGTCCTTTGTGGTGCTCATCACCGATTTGTTCAACCAGTTTGATCAAACCGATGCCCTGTTCAAAGCCATGCGCCACCTGCGGCACGAAAAGCACGAGGTGCTGGTATTTCACCTGCTGGACCGCAAAACCGAGCAGAACTTCGAATTTCCCAACCGCCCCATCATCCTCAAAGACCTCGAATCGGGCGAAAAACTGGAGGTATTGCCCCACCAGATCCGGGACAAGTACCGGCAGATGATGACGCGTTTCAACGCCCGCTTCAAACAGAAGTGCTACGAATTTAACATCGACTTCATTGAAGTAGATATTGCTCAGTCTTACGAAAAAGTGCTCACCGACTACCTCGTCAAGCGCAGGAGCATACGGTAGCGCTTTGCCACTCTCTCCTTGCTCAGGGCTCATATTCCCCCCCAGCCTTCCTGTCCCAAATAAGCAGGCCGCAGGACTGTTCTCCTGCCAAAGCCCTTTTCGGGCAGCAATGCCCCAACGGCCAAGGACTTATGGCAGGTAAACATCCACAATTAACCGTTCGGGTATAAAAGGCCCTTGTTCATGAGAAAAAACATATTTTTTGAATGCTAGTAACGTTTAACTGACATGAGGATTATCCTGACTAGTGTACTTGCTTGCTTTGTAATCGTGGCTTTTGCCCAATCTTCCTCCTCCACCATAGTTGCTTCCAATGCCGCTGAGCTTTCTTCGAAGAAGCGGGAAGTTGCAGCCCAAAAACCTGACAGCAAACTGGATTCCCTGAAAACGGCCTATCTGCGCATGGTGCAGGAGCACCCCGGATACGTTCCCGCCCTGGACCAGCTGGCTGGGCTGTACCGCAGCATGGGCCAGCTCGACAGCGCCATTTTCTACTACCAGCGTTCGCTGGAGCTGCAGCCCGGGGGCATCATTGCCCGCCAGAGCCTGGCTGCCGCCTACCTGGTACAAGAAGATTACCCTACTGCCATTTCTCATTACCAGCAACTCATTCGCCAGCACCCCGATTATCCGGAGGCTTACCAGGGGCTTGCACGGGTTTATCTGGCCCAAAAGGCCTACGAAAAGGCTATCCAAAACAGTGAGATTGCCCTCAGATGGTACCTCATTGCCAAGAAACATGAGCACGCCGCCGATGCCCGCATGCTGGCCGGCCAGGCCTACATGGGCATACGGGACTACAAGCGCGCCATCAAGTATTTCAAGGCCAGCAAAAAGCACTTCAAAGACAAGGCCTTTTACCACTACTACATCGGCTACTCCTACCTCAGGCTTAATAAAGAAAAAGAGGCCATGACTTACCTCCGTACTGCCCAGAACATGGGCTATCAGCTCCCCACTTATGTGAAAGCACGACTAACAGATTGAGGTGAGCACAGCCTTTTGCCGCTTTTGCCCGCACCGGAAGCTTCCGGTGCGGGTTGTTTGGTTGGGGGCATACGTCCATTTTTTTTTTTTACTCCTGTTTACCTTTTGCTTTATTGGGGAATTAATTTATAATGGATGACAAGCAATTGATCTATCAACTCAGGCATGGCCCGGAAGAGGCATTCAGGGCTTTATACAGAACCTACCGGTTAGCGTTTGTCCAATGGGCAATGCGGCTTTATGGTTGCAGGCAGGCAGAGGCAGTTGATGCATTTCAGGAGAGCGTGGTCATCCTGTATGAAAAAATACAAGGGGATGAGCTGCCAGAATTAAACAGTTCATTGAAGACCTACCTGTTTGCCATCGGAAAAAGACGGCTTCACAAGCAGTTCAGCAAAGAAATGGTTGTACAGCACGACTTTACCGGATTGGACAGGCAAGTAGAAGCCTATTCCAGCCAGTTGGAAGTATCAGAGCTCGGCAGGGAGATCGCCCGCCTGGTAGCAGCCCTGCCCCACCCGTGCAACCAACTGATGTATTGGTATTACTACCGCAACTTCAGTATGGAAGCCATTGCCAACAGGATGAACTACAAAAGTGCAGATGTAGCCAAAACCCAGAAAAACCGTTGTTCCAAACGGTTAAAAAAACTTGCCCGGCAGGCGGGACTCATGCTTTAGCTTTAACTCACTCTGACGTACGATTATGGATGATACCATGCCAGACCGCATAGATGCCTACTTAAAAGGGCGGATGAGCCCGGAAGAGGCTGCTATGTTTGAAGCGGAAATGCAGAAAGATGAAGTGTTGGCCAAGGCTTTTCAAGCGCAAAAGGCCCTGGTAGAAGGCATCCGGCACCATCACAGGCAGCAGCTATTTGAGCTGATGCAGGAAGAGGAAGCTGCCCTTGCTGCCCAGGAGGAAGCAAGTGCTCCGGGAGGAGCGGCCAGGGTACGGCCATTTTACCGCAACCCCTGGCTGCTGGGGGCAGCGGCCTGCCTGATAGTGGTATTCCTGCTGCGGCTATTGCTGATGCCCAGTCCGCGCCAGCCCCAGCAGCTTTACCGGCAGTTTGCCGAAGCATATAGCAGCGACCTGGTTCAGCGGCAGGTACAGACTGCGTGCACCCCCATTCAGGAGGCCGCCATTGCTTATAACAGGCAAGAATTTGCCCAGGCCATTCCCCGGTTCAAAGCCCTCCTGGGGCAGCAGGCCCTGCTACAGCAATGCCTGGTTTCGCCCGAAGAGTTGCAGTTACTGCTGGGGATCAGTTATGTGGAGACGGGCGAAATGGGCCTGGCACGCGAGCAACTCAAGCCGCTGTTTGACCAGATGGAAACCGCCCGATGGTACTATATTTTGTCCTTTGTAAAAGTGGGAGCTTATCCCCAGGCACTGGCCCAGTTGGAAGCCTGGGAACATCCTTCTGCTTATTACCGGAAGCGCATCACCAGGCTCAAAGCTTATCTGAGTGAGTAAGTCATTTTGTTCAGGCCTCCGCCTCAGCGCCCGGCCACAAGTCGTTTTCTCATCCACCAGCTGAAGGCAACGAGCAGCAGCAGTCCCCCTGCCCATATCCACCAGAGGGGCAATGATTGCTTCAGGGGGGCATTATCTCCGGTAAGCACCCAACTTCCCCAGTAGTATGGCAGGGCTTTTTCCGGTGGGCTGTTTTCCAGATACAGTAATCTGGCCTGGCGGAGGGCTTCATCTTTGGATAAGCCCTGAGCCAATCCCTGATAAAAGAACGTCATCAATGTTGCTGTGGACTGATCCGGAACGGCCCACAGGCTCATTACCAGGTTGGCACAGCCTGCATAGGAAAAGCCACGGGCCAGACTCATTACGCCTTCTCCATTGAGATAATCGCCCCTTCCGGTATTGCAGGCGCTGAGGGTTACGAGCCTGGCATGGAATTTCAAATTGAGTAGCTCGTATAGGTGTAGCTGCCCATCATCCTTAGTGGAGCTGTCGATGCCTGGGCTAAAGACCAGCCTGGAATAGAAGGGCTGCTGCTGATCAATCACCCCATGTGTAGCCAAATGGAGGATGTCGTAATCTTTGGCGTGCTCCCGAAAATAGGCTTCCGTAGCCAATTTGCCCGTTACGGTGGTAGTCGAAAAAAACTGCTGAATGTTTTGTACCTCTTTCTTCGCCCCGGCAAGTGGGAGCAGGGCATCGCGGGTGACTTCGGGCAGGTTTTGGGCCTGCATTCTTCCGGCCTCTAGCTCTGGGGCCAAAGCCAGTAGGCGTCCATGCATTGGGGCTTTTGAGACCTTTTTCTTTTTTGCCTGCAAAAACGAAGCAGAGTAATCTAAGGTAATGAGATGCTGCCTGAACAAATAGGGAAGTTCCTGCGGGGCGCGCTGAGAGGGTGATGATTTACTCAGCAGTAAATCAAAAGGCAAATAGCATAAGGGTCCATCGGGTGCAATGGTAAGCTGAGTGTATTTTTCCAGGCCGGGAATCCAGCCAAGTAGCCGCTGGTAAAGCTCATGGCTCGTTTCTGCAAATTCATATAAAGACTTCTGTTTAATGGATGTTTGCAGTTGCTGCACCTCTTCGTTGATTTCATTTACCAGCTGCATACGCTCAACCATCAACCCATCTTTGGTAAGAAAAAATGCATATAAAAAGGAATCGGTATATGCATACTCCACCCAGGCATGCCTGCTGCTGAGTGTTTGTTGTAAGTGATGAATATCAAATGGATTATGCTCATAC
Source organism: Bacteroidota bacterium (assembly GCA_003696835.1). Taxonomy (GTDB): domain Bacteria; phylum Bacteroidota; class Bacteroidia; order J057; family J057; genus J057. Next base: position 3,992 of record RFHT01000206.1, on the reverse strand, counting down.
TTCAACTGGTAGTAGTGTGGATGAAGGCGCTCTACTTTACTCAACCACCTGCTATGCTCCAGTTTCAGGTTGGCCAATTGCAAGCTGAGCGCTTCCACTTCGGCAGGGTCGGCCTCAGTGGGGTTGAGCAGGAGACTGTTCAGGTGGTACTCATTCATCTCAATTGCCGTTAGCAGTTCATTTTCCTGCTCTATTAAACTATCTTTAAGCCCACCACTGGTCCGGGCCCTGGCTTCCTCCCAGGCCAGCTCCAGCAGTATGCTTTTTGATTCGGTAGCCATCATCAGCATGTTCTCCAACCATAGGGGATCGCACTCATGCTGATACAACTCATAGGCTATAAGCAGGCCGTGGTGGAACAGTTGCTTGTTGTGTTCAATCAGCCATTTTTTTCTGCCAGGCAGTACGGTTTTCTTTAGCTGTGTGTAAAGCAGCTCTACCCCAAAGCGCAGGGTTTGAAAAGCTTCTTTGGCATAGAGCGGGTTTTCGCTGTAATGAAAAGCCTGGGTATAAATATTTGCTTTCAGCTTGACAATCTCCATGAAATTGTCAGGGGCGAGTACTTCGTCAGGTTTTATTTGGGTGAGTTTTGTTACCTGAGGCTGTGGGGAAGTTTGAACCATCAGGCTAGCTGTAGCATCAAGGAGTTTTTGGGCATCATGAAAATCGTGCTCCAGCAGCGCAAGGGAAGTTTTGAGCTTGGCCAATTTCACCAGGTTGGGAAAGACTTCTACCCTGTTGTGCTCGCAAATGGAATCCAGGGAGGCGATGGTTTTTTCGCATGCTGCTACTTCCCCCAGTTCCAAGTGGGTCTGAGCGAGGTAGATGCCTGTTTCTATCAATTGGCTCACAAATGAAGGGTGGTGGGTTCGCAGCAGGTCAAAGGCGTTTTGGAAATATGCCTTTGCCTGTTCCAAATTTCCCTGTGCCATCCAAAGGCGTCCCTTTTCTTTTATCACAACAATCCGGTCAAAATCAGTGGGGGGCAAAATCTTTGTTAAAGTATGCTCGGCCTGTTCCAGGCTTTGCAAACTCTCCTGGTACTGTTTGGTCTGCAACAGGTAACGGCCATAATGGTATTGTGTCAGGGCAAAATCTTTGTTGTTGGTTCCAAAAGCCTGTTGATACAACATCATGCCCTTTTTTATAAATACGATGGCCTCCTGCGGCTGCTCCAGTTGTGCATACAGTTCGGCCAGTGTGGATAAAATTCCGATGGCACCAATGAGATTGCGCTTCGGATTGGCCCATTTTTGTGCTTCCAACATCCAGTGCAAACTGTTATGAAGGTCTCCTTTTCTCAAAAATACCTTTGCCATTCCTTCTACTGCCATTTGCATCAGGGCGCTATCCTGAGGAGCATGTTCTTGAACATACTCCAGGCACGCTCTTTGAGTTGAGAGGGCCTGCATCAGGCGGCCCTGGGTGGCATAAATTTCCCCAGCGACAAAGTAAAATTTGGACAGAAAATCAGCTCGTATGTGTTCATTTTTCTGCCCCAGTTCAATACAGTTTTCTACCAACTGCAGGGCGCTGTCTTCTTTTCCATAGTAATATAGCACGATGGCCAGGTTATTCTTTGCGGCCAGTACGCGTTGAGCTTCGGGGCCCAATTCGGCTGTCAGCAGGCTGATTGCCTGTTCGATTTGTGTTTGGGCTTGCTGCAAATTCCCAGCGGAGAAGTTATAACGCATCATTAAAATCAGGCAGGAAGCTTCCCGTACGCCCAGCCCGGCTTTCCTGAACAAGGGGGCTGCCAGGCTGGCATAGTGGTACATACTGTCAAATTGTTGAGCATGGTCATAGCTACGGGCCTTTTCAAGTAAGGAATGGGCTACAAGGGTATCCTGCGCGCTCATTTCCACAGTAATGAAAAACAAGGGGCATAACATCAATATAAACAAACAACGATTCATAGCCAGGTGTTGGAGGTTGGGTTGGTTAAAGGTTAAGGGGCAACAAAGCTTCGATGAGTCTAATATTCAATTTGAGGAGGCCCCTTTATTGATTAGTATGTTCTGGTTCCCAGAAGTTAAAAAAAAAAGCACTTTTTTTTTGGCTCCCTGTTTACCTCACCTCTTTTCGCAGGATAAAGGGTGTTCAAAACCTTTTATTCAACCCTTTTTCCAAAAAATTATGATTTTTTTCAAGCGCCATTATTTCACCAAAAGCCTTCAGCAGTGCATACTGCTTATAGCGGCTGCACTCTTTGCCCACTCTGCTTATGCCCAATGCACAAGTGGAACAGCTTATGAAAACGGCCGGGTTTATACCCCTTCGCCCAATGTAGGCTTAGCCTTTATAGACGAAGTTTCCGGCGGACAGTACATACGCATCTATGTAGCCAGCGGCAATGAATACACCTTTTCTACCTGCCGCACAGAGATGCCCGGGGGAAATGCCGGTAGTAGCCCTTTTGATACCCAGCTCACCCTGCTCAAGGAATCAGACAATTCGGTTCTGGCTTATAATGACGACGAGCCAAGCTGCAACGCGCAGGGTACATTTGACTCACGGATTGTGTGGACTTCAAATTTTACAGGCATTGCGCGCCTGTACGTACACCAGTACAACTGTGCAGCCAACACGGATGCCCACAATGTGATGTTTTTCACTTCACAACTGGCCAATGGCGCAAGCCCTGATTATGTGGCCGGTCATATTTCTGTGCCAAACCAAACCTATATAGAAGGCCAGGCCCTCAGCATTAATCAGACAATATTTAACGCAGGCAGTGCGGTGTCTCAGAGTGTGGCAGGAAGATACTACCTTTCCTCAGACAATACCTGGGAATTGCTCAACGATCATTTCATTGGGCAAAATACGGTCAGTGGTTTGGGCTCAGGACAGTTTGACCTCTCCACTCAGACGCAATTCGCTATACCCACCAACCTCAACCTCAGTCCGGGCATCTACAACTATTTTCTCATTTATTTTCTCGATGCCGACGACCAAATAAACGAAAGCATTGAAGTCAACAATTTTTTTGCTACGCCCATTACCCTGGAAATTTTCCACCGCCTAAACCCCGACTTATTTTCGCTTGGCTTCCAGGGCCCCAACCCGGTAGAGATAGGGGTACCCTTTTTCCTGAGCAATGAGGTAACCAATGGAGGAGACAATGCCGAACAGACCGCCATTGTACGCTACTACTTTTCCCTGGACCAACACCTGGACGAACTGGATGTGGTACTGGGCGAAACCGGCATACCTGCCCTTAATACTGAGCAGAGCCACGAGGCAGGCCTGGATATCACCCTCACAGAAGAGCTGGCACCTGAAGCCGGCACCTATTACGTGCTGGGCCTCATAGATGCAAATAATGAAGTGGAGGAATCTGACGAAGAAAACAACCTCGCTGTATGGGAGGCACAGGTAGAAGTGGCCGGAAAACCCGACTACCTTCCCCAGAACTTCCAGCTATCGGCACAGAGTGTTGCACCTGGACAGCAAATAACGGCCAATGTATCGGTCATGAACCAGGGCAGCGCTGCAGCTGCAAACAACTCCAGGGCACGTTACTACTACTCTCATGACGCGGTGCTGGACAACAGCGACCCCGAAATAGGCAGTGACGATGTACAAGCCCTGAACATCAACCAGGCTACTCCGGAAAGCGAGCAGCTCACTATTCCAGCCAATGCCCAGGCCGGTACGCGCTACATCATCTACAAAGTAGATGCAGACAATGTGTTGAGTGAATCTGATGAATCCAATAATGTGGCCAGCCAGGCCATTACGGTATCCCTGCCTGACTATACCCCCCTCACCGTAGGGAAGGTAGGCTCCCTGCTTACCCCCGGCACCCCTTACCGCTATGCAACGCTCAACAAAAACCTGGGAAGTGCTACCACGACTTCGGTAAAAGGGCGCTTTTATATGTCCACTGATGCCCAACTCAGTGCCAATGATGTAGCCGTAGGGGAGGAAACCGTAGCTCCCATTGCTCCGGGCCAAGAGTATAGCGGCGGAGTGGACATCAACATTCCTGC